>JALYNK010000024.1 GCA_030773235.1 Actinomycetota bacterium
CACCTGCGGCAGCACGTCCGCGCTCGCGGCAGCGCCGCGCTCCGGGCCTCGAGGCGACCGCGCGCGGCGGCGCGTCGTGCCTCGTCCGCCGCGCCGGCCTCCGCCGCGCCGGCCTCCGCCGCGTCGGCGAGGTCGGTGAGCTCGTCGGGGGTCAGCGCGAGAACGCGCTCGGCGACGTCGGCGACCGCCGCCCCGGACGGGTGGCGGGCGAGGTCGAGCGCGAGCACTCCGGCGCTGAGCAGCGTGTACACGCCGTCAGCGTCCCCCTCCGCGTCCGACCGACCACGCCGCTGACCGGGTGACACGCCCACCGCAGTCGGGTGGCGCGTCGCTGCGCCTCCCGCCTGTCCGCTCGGGGCGACCTCCGACCCGGGCGCCGGTGTCGCTCCCGACGGACAAGCGCAGGGGCCGGAGCCCGTGGCGGCGAGCGGCGCCCCGCCCGGGGCGGGACGGGACGGGGCGCCTGTGCGTCAGCGGCTGCTGGGGAGCACCGGGGACGGCAGCAGGGTGTCGCCGACCAGCGATCGGTCGACGGCGGCGGCGACGGAGCGCCCCTCCGCGATCGCCCAGACGATGAGCGACTGACCGCGCCCCATGTCACCGGCGACGAAGACGCCGGGGACGTTGGTGGCCCAGCCGCCGTCGCGGGCGACGTTGCCGCGCGCGTCCAGCTCCACGCCGAGCTCGGTCAGCAACCCGGTGCGCTCCGGCCCGGTGAACCCCATGGCGAGGAACACCAGTTGCGCCGGCAGCACGCGCTCGGTGCCCTCGACCGGCACGAACCGGCCGTCGACCATCTCGACGTCGACGAGCTCGACGCCGCTCACCCGGCCGTCAGCGTCGCCGAGGAACCGCTGCGTCTGCACGCTGAACAGCCGCTCGCCGCCCTCCTCGTGCGCGCTGGACACGCGGTACTGCAGCGGCCAGGTCGGCCACGGCGTCGACTCGGCGCGGGTGTCCGGCGGCTTGGGCAGGATCTCCAGCTGGGTGACGGAGCGGGCGCCCTGCCGGTGCGCCGTGCCGAGGCAGTCCGCTCCGGTGTCGCCGCCGCCGATGATGACGACGTCCTTGCCGGCCGCGTCGATCGGCGACTGCGCGAGGTCGCCCTCCTGCACCTGATTGGCGGGGACGAGGTACTCCATCGCGAGGTGGACGCCCGCGAGCTCGCGCCCCGGCGCCGACAGGTCGCGGCCCTGCGTGGCCCCGCCGGCCAGCACCACCGCGTCGTAGGAGGCCTCGAGGTCCGCGGCGGTGATCGCGCCGGGGCCGGTGCCGCCCACGTCCGCGCCGGTCACGAACCGGGTGCCCTCGGCGCGCATCTGGTCCAGACGGCGCTCGAGGACGTGCTTCTCCATCTTGAACTCCGGGATGCCGTAGCGGAGCAGGCCGCCGATGCGGTCGGCCCGCTCGTACACGGTCACGTCGTGGCCGGCGCGGGTGAGCTGCTGCGCGGCGGCCAGCCCGGCCGGCCCGGAGCCGACGACGGCCACGTGCTTGCCCGTCTTCTCCGCGGGTGGCTGCGGTGCGATCCGGCCCTCGCGGAACGCCCGGTCGCCGATCTCCACCTCGACCTGCTTGATGGTGACGGGATCGGCGTTGATGCCGAGCACGCACGCGGCCTCGCACGGCGCGGGGCACAGCCGCCCGGTGAACTCCGGGAAGTTGTTGGTCGCGTGCAAGCGCTCGCTCGCCTCGGCCCAGTCGTCCTTGTACGCGAGGTCGTTCCACTCGGGGATGAGGTTGCCGAGCGGGCAGCCGTTGTGGCAGAACGGGATGCCGCAGTCCATGCAGCGCGCCGCCTGGGTGCGCAGGTGGTCGGTCGGGAACTGCTCGTACACCTCCCGCCAGTCCCTGATGCGCACGTCGACGGGACGGCGGGACGGCAGCTCGCGGTCGTACTTGAGGAAACCGGTCGTGTCACCCATCGTCAGCCCCTGGTCGCGGCCATGACGGCCTCGTCGACGTCCTGCCCTGCCTGCCGCGCCGCCTCCATGGTGGCCAGCACCCGCTTGTAGTCCCGCGGCATGATCTTCGTGAACCGGACGGACTGCGCCGGCCAGTCGGCGAGCAGCGCCGCGGCGCGCGGCGACCCGGTCTCGGCCTGGTGCGCCACGAGCATCTGCCGCAGCGTCTCCCGGTCGCCGTCGTCGAGCGGCTCGAGGTCCACCATCTCCCGGTTGACGCGTCCCTGGTCGAGGTCGAGGACGTACGCCGTGCCGCCGCTCATGCCGGCGGCGACGTTGCGGCCCGTCGGTCCGAGGATCGCGGCGCGCCCGCCGGTCATGTACTCGAGCGCGTGGTCGCCGACGCCCTCCACCACCGCGGTCGCGCCGGAGTTGCGGACGCAGAACCGCTCGCCCACGACGCCGCGGACGTAGAGCGATCCGCCCGTCGCGCCGTACGCCAGGACGTTGCCGGCGATCACGTCGTCGTCGTTCGCCACCGCGGCGTTCCGGGACGGCCGGACGACGACCGTGCCGCCGGACAGGCCCTTGCCGACGTAGTCGTTGGCGTCGCCCTCGAGCCGGAGCACGACGCCGCGCGGGAGGAACGCCCCGAACGACTGGCCCGCGCTGCCGCACAGGGTGAGGTCGATCGTGCCCTCGGGCAGGCCGCGGCCGCCGTGGCGCCGGGTGACCTCCGCGCCGAGCATCGTGCCGACGGTGCGGTTGACGTTGCGCACCGGCAGCTCGAACGACACCGGCGCGCCGGACTCGAGCGCCGGAGCGCAACGGGCGATGAGCTCGTTGTCGAGCGCGCGGTCGAGGCCGTGGTCCTGCTCGCGGACGCAGGTGAGCGGCGTCCCGAGCGGCAGGGCCGGCACGTGCAGAACCGGCGAGAGGTCGAGCCCGGCGGCCTTCCAGTGCGCGATCGCCTCGCGGGTGTCGAGCACCTCGGTGTGGCCGATCGCCTCCTGCAGCGAGCGGAAGCCGAGCCGGGCGAGCAGCTCCCGAACCTCCTGCGCGACGTACTGGAAGAACGTCACGAGGTACTCCGCCTTGCCGGAGTAGCGCGCGCGCAGCGCGGGGTTCTGCGTCGCGACGCCGACCGGGCAGGTGTCGAGGTGGCAGACGCGCATCATGATGCAGCCGCTCACGACCAGCGGCGCGGTGGCGAAGCCGTACTCCTCGGCGCCGAGCAGCGCCGCGACGAGCACGTCGCGCCCCGTCTTGAGCTGCCCGTCGACCTGCACGACGATCCGGTCGCGCAGCCCGTTGAGCAGCAGTGTCTGCTGCGTCTCGGCGAGCCCCAGCTCCCACGGCGAGCCCGCGTGCTTGAGGCTCGTGAGCGGTGACGCCCCGGTGCCGCCGTCGTGCCCGGAGATGAGCACGACGTCGCTGTGCGCCTTGGATACGCCCGCCGCGACCGTGCCGACACCGACCTCCGCCACGAGCTTGACGTGGATCCGGGCCGAGCGGTTGGCGTTCTTGAGGTCGTGGATGAGCTGGGCGAGGTCCTCGATGGAGTAGATGTCGTGGTGCGGCGGCGGCGAGATCAGGCCGACGCCGGGCGTCGAGTGCCGGGTGCGCGCGATGTGCGGGTAGACCTTGTTGCCCGGCAGCTGGCCGCCCTCGCCGGGCTTCGCGCCCTGCGCCATCTTGATCTGGATGTCGGTGGCGTGGACGAGGTACTCGCTCGTGACGCCGAAGCGGCCGCTGGCGACCTGCTTGATGGCGCTGCGGCGCACGGGGTCGTACAGGCGCTCGGGGTCCTCGCCGCCCTCACCGGTGTTCGAGCGCCCGCCCAGGCGGTTCATGGCGATCGCGAGCGTCTCGTGCGCCTCGCGCGAGATCGAGCCGAGCGACATCGCGCCGGTGTTGAAGCGCTGGACGATCGAGCTGACCGGCTCGACCTCGTCGACCGGCACCGGCGGGCGCAGCCCCTCGCGCAGCCGGAACAGCCCGCGCAGCGTGCCGGCCCGCGCCGACAGGTCGTCGACCTTCTTCGTGTAGTCCTGGAACAGGTCGTACTTCTGGCTGCGCGTGGAGTGCTGCAGCGCGAAGACCGTCTCGGGGTTGAAGAGGTGGACCTCGCCCTCGCGGCGCCACTGGTACTCGCCGCCGACCTCGAGGCCGCGGTGCGCCCGCTCGCTGGGGTTCGCCGGGTACGCGCGCCGGTGCCGCGCCTCGACCTCCGCGGCGACGACCTCGAGCCCGATGCCGCCGAGCCGGCTGGTCGTGCCGGTGAAGTACTCGTCGACGAGGTCCTGCGAGAGGCCGAGCGCCTCGAACACCTGCGCGCCCGTGTAGGAGGCGATGGTGCTGATGCCCATCTTGCTCATCACCTTGAGGACGCCCTTGCCGAGCGCCTTGACGTAGGACCGCAGCGCCTTCTCGACGTCGACGCCGGGCAGCTCGCCCCGCGCGGTGAGGTCCTCGATGGTCTCGAAGCCGAGGTACGGGTTGACGGCCGCGGCGCCGTACCCGAGCAGCAGCGCGACGTGGTGCACCTCGCGGGCGTCGCCGGCCTCGACGACGAGCCCGACGCGGGTGCGCGACTTCTCGCGGATGAGGTGGTGGTGCACCGCGCTGGTGAGCAGCAGCGACGGGATCGGCGCCATGGTCTCGGTCGAGTCGCGATCGCTCAGCACGATGATCCGCGCGCCGGCAGCGATCGCCGACGACACCTCGCGGCGCACCCGGTCGAGCGCGTCGCGCAGCGCCTCGCCGCCGCCGCGCACCGGGTAGAGCCCGTGCACCTTGACCGCGGCGAGGCCGGGCCGGTCGCGGTCGTCGTTGACGTGCACGATCTTGGCGAGCTCGTCGTTGTCGAGCACCGGGAACGGCAGGACGATCTGCCGGCAGCTCGCCGGTGACGGCTCGAGCAGGTTCTGCTCCGGCCCGAGGGTGCTGGACAGGCTGGTGACGAGCTCCTCGCGGATCGCGTCCAGCGGCGGGTTCGTCACCTGCGCGAACAGCTGGCTGAAGTAGTCGAACAGCAGCCGGGGCCGCTCCGACAGCACCGCGACGGGGGTGTCGGTGCCCATCGAGCCGATCGGCTCCGCGCCCGAGGCCGCCATGGGGCGGACCAGCAGGCGCACCTCCTCCTCGGTGTAGCCGAAGGTCTGCTGCCGGCGCAGCACGCTCTCGTGCGACGGGGTGTGGTGCGGCCGCTCAGGCAGGTCGGCGAGCCGGGTCAGCCCGGCCTGCAGCCACTCGGCGTACGGGTGCTCGGCGGCGAGCTCGGCCTTGACCTCCTCGTCGTCGACCAGGCGGCCCTGCGCGGTGTCGACGAGGAACATCTTCCCGGGCTGGAGCCGGCCGCGGCGCACGACCTCGGCGGGCGGGATGTCGAGGACCCCCACCTCGCTGGCCAGCACGATCCGCCCGTCGGCGGTCTGCCACCAGCGCGCCGGGCGCAGCCCGTTGCGGTCCAGCACGGCGCCGATCACGTCGCCGTCGGTGAACGTGATGCACGCCGGCCCGTCCCACGGCTCCATGAGCGAGGACGAGAACTCGTAGAAGGCACGCTTCGCCGGCTCCATGTCGGGCGCGTTCTCCCACGCCTCGGGGACCATCATGAGAACGGCGTGCGGGAGCGACCGGCCGCCCATGTGCAGCAGCTCGAGCACCTCGTCGAAGCTCGCGCTGTCGGACGCGCCCGGCGTGCAGATCGGGAACAGGCGGGACAGGTCGTCGGGCAGCTCGTGCGGGCCGCGCAGCAGCGCCTCGCGGGCGCGCATCCAGTTGCGGTTGCCCTTGACCGTGTTGATCTCGCCGTTGTGCGCGATGAACCGGTACGGGTGCGCCAGCGGCCAGCTCGGGAACGTGTTGGTCGAGAACCGGCTGTGCACCAGCGCCAGCGCGCTCACCAGCCTGGGGTCCGACAGGTCGGGGAAGAACGCCTGCAGCTGGTCGGTGGTCAGCATGCCCTTGTAGACGACCGTGCGCGGCGACAGCGAGGGGAAGTAGACGCGGGCCTCGTGCTCGGCGCGCTTGCGCACGACGTAGGCCCGGCGCTCCAGCGCGTACGGCGACAGCTGCTCGCAGTCGCGCGAGCAGCCGAGGAACAGCTGCCGCATGAGCGGCATCACCGAGCGCGCGGTGGCGCCGATCCCGGCCCCGTCGGGGTCGACCGGCAGGTCGCGCCAGCACAGGACGGCGAGGCCCTCCTCGCGGGCGATGCGCTCCACCTGCAGCTGGGCGTCGGCCGCCGCACGCGCGTTCAGCGGCAGGAAGGCCGTGCCCACCGCGTAGCGGCCGAGCTCGGGCAGCGGCACCGGGGCCACGGCGCGGTAGAAGGCGTCCGGGACCTGCACGAGGATCCCGGCGCCGTCACCCGAGTCGGGCTCGGAGCCCGAGGCGCCGCGGTGCTCCATGTTGCGCAGCGCGGTGAGGCCCTGCTGGACGATGTCCGCACTGGCGCGGCCGGCGATGTCGACGACGAACGCGACTCCGCAGGCGTCGTGCTCCTGCTCGGGGTCGTACAGGCCCTGCGCCGGCGGGACGGCGGACGGCAGCGCGTCGCGGGACGCGGGCAGGGGCGTGCGCGGACCAGACATGGGGGCCTCCGCGGGGAACGGCGAGACGCGGGAAGTGCTGCCCGGGACGTCGCTGGCCCTGCCGCAGTCCGGTCAGGCTACATGCAGCGGCGCGGACGGGCGCCCCCGGCGACGGCAGCGGCGACGGCGGCTGGGGCGACGGCACGCGCCGCCCGCCCGGCGCCTCCGCGTCCCCGGTCGGGCACGCAGCGATGACACGATCGGGCCATGGCGGGCAGCGGGGAGGTGGCGCAGGCTGGTCAGGTGTCCGGCTCCGCCGCTGTGCCCCCCGCGCCCCGTCCCGGCCCGGCCTGGCGGCTGCCCTCAGGGCGGGACCTCACGCCTGCCGACTACGACTGGCGGCACCGGGTGGTCTGCGCGGTCGTCCTCGCCCACGTGCCGGCGCTCGTCCTGCTGGGTGCGCTGGGCGACGGGGGCGTCAGCGCCGGGGTGCTCGTCGCGGCCGCCGTCGCGGTGCTCCTGGGCGTCGCTGCTCCCCCGACGCTGCCGCGCCGGCTGCGCACGCTCGCCGCGTCCACCGCGCTGCTCACCTGCAGCGCGGGGCTCGTCACCCTCACCGGGGCGCTCGGCGCCCACCTGCACTGCTTCGCGGCGGTGGCGCTCATCGCGCTGTACCAGGACTGGCTGGGCTACGCCGTCGCGGTGCCCTACGTCGCGGTCATGCACGCGGTCGACCCGGCCACCGACCTGACGTTCGCCGCCGTGCACCTCGCCACGCTGCTCGCCGAGGCGGCGGTGCTCATCGTGTTCTGGCACGCCAACGAGTCGGCGCGCATCGAGCAGGAGCGGCTGCGCAACGCGCTGCTCACCACGCAGATCGACGTGCGCGCCCGGCTCGAGGAGACCGACCAGATCCGCACCGACCTCATCGGGACGGTGAGCCACGAGTTCCGGACCCCCCTCACCGGGATCCGGGCCGCGGCGCTCACGCTGCTCAAGCGCGGCGAGCGGCTGGACCCCGCGGGGCGGGCCCGGCTGCTCCACGCGGTCCTCGACCAGCAGGAGCGGCTGTCGCGCCTGCTGGAGAACATGCTGACGGCGGCGCGCGCCACGGCCACCGATCCCAGCGCGGCGAGCGAGGTGGACGTGGTGGCCGCGGAGGTCGCGATGCTCGCGGGCGCCACCCGGCCCGAGTCGCCGAGGGTGAGCGTGCTCGTCGAGCAGGGCACCGTGGCGCGCATCGACCGGCAGGCGCTGCACCAGGTCCTCGCCAACCTCGTCGACAACGCGCAGCAGCACGGCGCTCCCGGAGCCGTGCCGCTGGTCGCCGCCGGCCGCGACGACCGCGGCGTCTGGCTGACGGTGAGCAACGAGGGCACGACGCTGACCAGCGAGCAGGCGCGCACGCTGTTCGAGCCGTTCACGCAGGTGCAGAGCGGGGTCACCCGCGAGCGCGAGGGCCTGGGCATGGGCCTCTACGTCGTGCGCAAGCTCGTCGAGGTGTACGGCGGCTCGGTGCAGATCGAGAGCGAGGACGGCTGGACCACCGTGGAGCTGGTCCTGCGGGACGCCGACGAGGCCGTCGACGGCGAGCGCACCCGCGCCGTGCAGCCCAGCCTGCGGTAGCGGGGGTCAGACCCCCGCGGCGCCGACGAGGCTGCCGATCCCGTACGTCAGAACTGTCGCGACCGCGCCCAGCAGGAGCTGCCGGGTGCCGCTGTAGAGCGCCCCGCGGTCGGTGAAGCGGCTGACCAGCGCACCGGCGAGGAACAGCGCGAGCAGCGCGAGGACGACGGTCGCGACGAGCGTCGCGGCGCCGAGCGCGTACGGCAGCACGGGCACGAGCGCGCCGGCCGTGAACGCCGCGAACGACGACCCCGCGGCCGTCCACGGCGAGGGCAGGTCGTCGGGGTCGATGCCGAGCTCCTCGCGCGCGTGCACCCGCCAGGCCTGCTCCGGGTCGGCGGACAGCTGGCGGGCGACCGCCGCAGCGGTCACCGGGTCGACGCCGCGGGCGCGGTAGAGGCCCGCGAGCTCGGCCTCCTCGGCCTCGGGGACCCGCTGCAGCTCGGCCTTCTCCACCTCGATCTCGGCGCGGGCGAGCTCGGTCTGGGACGCCACGGAGACGTACTCGCCGGTGGCCATGGAGAACGCCCCGGCGGCCAGACCGGCGAGCCCGGCCAGCAGCACCGTGCGGGGCGGCGCTCCGCCGCCGGCGACGCCGGCGACGAGCGCGGTGTTGCTCACCAGCCCGTCCATCACCCCGAAGACGGCCGGGCGCAGCCAGCCACCGGTGACGTCGCGGTGGGAGTGGTGCTGCTCGGGGCGGACGGGAACGGCGCCGACCAGCTCGGGCACGCTCACGACGTCGAGGCTACGTCGCCGGGCTCGTGCTCGCGCTCGACGTCCTCCTCGCGCGGTGCACCACGTCGGGCGACGAGGTAGGCCACCGCACCGGCGAACACTCCCGCCATGACCCAGTCGTTGAGCCGCAGGCCGAGGATCACGGCCGCCGGGTCGACGCGCAGCGCCTCGATCCATGCGCGGCCGACGGCGTACAGGGCGAGGTACAGCGCGAAGGCGCGTCCGGAGCTGAGCCGGAAGCGCCGGTCGGCCCAGACCACCACGGCGGCCACGCCGACGTTCCACACGGCCTCGTAGAGGAAGGTCGGGTGGAACGTCGCCGCGTCGGCGTACGCGGCCGGCCGGTGCTGCGGGTCGATCTCGAGCGCCCACGGCAGCGTGGTGGGGAGGCCGAACAGCTCCTGGTTGAACCAGTTGCCGAACCGGCCGACGGCCTGCGCGAGCGCCACCCCGGGCGCGACGGCGTCGGCGAAGGCGCCCGGAGCGATGCCACGGCGGCGGCAGATGACGTACCCGGCGAGCACGCCGCCGGCGACGCCGCCGGGGATGCCGAGGCCGCCCTGCCAGACGTACAGGGCGCGGACGGGGTCCTCGAGGTACGGCCCGGGACTCGTGATCACGTGGTAGATCCGGGCGCCGACGAGGCCGAGCGGGACGACGCACGTGGCCACGTCGGTGACGGTGCCGCGGCGCCCGCCGCGGGCTGCCCAGCGTCGCTCCCCCATCACCACCGCCACGACGACGCCGAGCAGGATGCACAGCGCGTACGCCCGCAGCGGGACCGGCCCGATGTGCCAGACCCCCCGCTCCGGGCTGGGGAGGTAGGCGAGGGTCACGGCCGCGGCGCCCGTACGCCGTCGGCGAGCTCGGCGGCCAGCCGGCGCACCCCCTCGACGCCGCGCTCGGCGAGCGCGCTCACCAGCGCGGAGCCCACGACGACGCCGTCGGCGAACCCGGCGACCTCGGCGGCCTGGGCTCCGGTGCTGACCCCCAGCCCGACGGCGACCGGCAGACCGGTCTGCGCGCGGACCCGGCGGACGAGGTCGCGCGCGCCGGCGCCCACCGAGGCGCGCGCTCCCGTCACGCCCATCACGGCGGCGGCGTAGACGAAGCCCCGGTTGGCGCGCCCGACGACCGCGATCCGCTCGTCGGTGCTGCTCGGCGCGACGAGGAAGACCGGCGCGAGCCCCTCGGCCTCCGTCGCCGCGAGCCACTCCGCGGCCTCCTCGGGGATCAGGTCGGGCGTGATCGCCCCGACGCCGCCGGCGGCGCGCAGGTCGGCGGCCCAGCGGGCGAAGCCGTACCGGTGGACGGGGTTCCAGTAGCCCATGACGAGCGTCGGCGCTCCGGTGTCGGCGACGGCCCGGACGGTGTCGAGCACGTCGGCGGTGCGCGTACCGCCCGCGAGTGCCCTCTCGTGCGCGGCGGCGATCACGGAGCCCTCGAGCAGCGGGTCGCTGTACGGGATGCCGACCTCGACGGCGTCGACCCCGGCCTCGACCATGGCGCGGAGGGCGGCCACGGCGGTGTCCTTGTCGGGGTAGCCGGCAGGGAGGTAGCCGACCAGCGCGGCGCGTCCCTCGGACCGGCAGCGCGCGAAGAGGACGTCGAGCGGGTGCGGGTTCAGGGCTGCTCGCCCTCGTGCGCCTTGACCAGCTCGGACTCGGCGATCTCCTCGCCGGTCACCAGTCCGAACCACCGCGCTGCGGTGTCGACGTCCTTGTCGCCCCGGCCCGAGGTGTTGACGATGACGACGAGGTCCTCGGCGCGCCGGCCGGCGGCGACCTGCGCGCGCCCCCAGTCGCAGGCGCCGGCGAAGGCGTGCGCCGTCTCGATCGCGCAGAGGATGCCCTCGCACTTGGCCA
>JALYNK010000025.1 GCA_030773235.1 Actinomycetota bacterium
CTCCTCGGCCGAGGGGGCCGCGGCGGCACGGGCGGTGCGGGGCGGGGTCACGTGGCGGTCCTTCGTCGTCCGGGACGCCGCACCGGGTCGGCGCGGCGTCGCCACCGGGGGGCCGGGCTGCCGGCCGCGGTGCGGAAGCAGGGGTCGAGAGGCGCAGGCTCGACCAGGGCGGGAGCGGAGCAGTCGGGGTCGGGGACGGCGAGGTCGGCGGCGATCGGAGCGGCACCGGTGCTCCACCTGTGCCCCGGGCGTGGCCCGGAGCACAGGTCCAGTATCAACCCTTCCCCGGCGGCGCGGGGACTCGAACGCCTCCGCGCGTCGCTGACCTGCACGGACGCATCCTGCAGAGGAGTCGCATCGGGGGAGCGGCGCGACGGCGCCGCGGTCCGGACACGGCCGGAGCCCGGGCCTCTCGCGAGACCCGGGCTCCGGTGGGACGGTCAGAGCAGCGAGCGCAGGACGTACGGCATGATCCCGCCGTTGCGGTAGTAGCCCTGCTCGCCGGGCGTGTCGATGCGGACCGTGGCCCGGAACTCCATCTCCTGCCCCTCCGGCCTGGTCGCCTTGACGGTCAGCTCCCGCGGGATCGTGTCGCCGCCGGCGATGCCCGCGATGGCGAAGACCTCCTCGCCGGTCAGCCCGAGCGACTCCACGCTGTCGCCGCCCTGGAACTGCAGCGGCAGCACACCCATCCCGATCAGGTTGGAGCGGTGGATCCGCTCGTAGCTCTCGGCGATGACGGCGCGGACGCCGAGCAGGGCGGTGCCCTTGGCCGCCCAGTCGCGGCTGGAGCCGGAGCCGTACTCCTTGCCCGCCAGGATGACCAGCGGCGTGCCCTCGGCCTGGTAGGCCTCGCTGGCCTCGTAGATCGAGGTCTGCGTCCCCTCCGGGAGCTTGCGGGTGACCCCGCCCTCCGTGCCGGGAGCCAGCCGGTTGCGCAGTCGGATGTTGGCGAACGTCCCGCGGATCATGACCTCGTGGTTGCCGCGCCGGCTCCCGTAGCTGTTGAAGTCTCTCGGCGCGACGCCGTGCTCCTGCAGGTACTTGCCGGCCGGCGAGTCGCCCTTGATCGACCCGGCGGGGGAGATGTGGTCGGTGGTCACCGAGTCGCCGAGCACCGCGAGGACCCGCGCGCCCGTGATGTCGGTGAGCGGCTTCGGCTCGCGCTCCATGCCCTCGAAGTACGGAGGCTTGCGGACGTACGTGCTCTCGGGGTCCCAGGCGAACGCGTCACCACCCGGCACCTGGATCGCCTGCCAGCGCTCGTCGCCGGCGAAGACGTCGGCGTAGCCGCGGGTGTACATGTCCCCGGTCACCGCGGTGCCGACGATCGTGGAGACGTCCTGCGGCGAGGGCCAGATGTCGCGGAGGAACACCGGCTGACCGTCGGAGCCCGTGCCGAGCGGCTCGGTGTCCAGGTCGACGTCCATCGTCCCGGCGATGGCGTACGCGACGACGAGCGGCGGCGACGCGAGGTAGTTCATCTTGACGTCGGGGTTGATCCGTCCCTCGAAGTTGCGGTTGCCCGACAGCACCGACACCGCCGCGAGGTCGCCCTCGTTGACAGCGCGCGAGACCTCCTCGGGCAGCGGCCCGCTGTTGCCGATGCAGGTCGTGCAGCCGTAGCCCACGGTCTGGAACCCGAGCTTGTCGAGGTACGGCGTGAGGCCGGCCTTCTCGTAGTAGTCGGTCACGACCTTGGAGCCGGGCGCGAGGGTGGTCTTCACCCACGGCTTGCTCGACAGGCCCTTCTCGACGGCGTTCTTGGCCAGCAGACCGGCGCCGACCATCACGGTCGGGTTCGAGGTGTTGGTGCAGCTGGTGATGGCCGCGATGACGACGGCGCCGTGGTCGAGCTCGACCCGCTCACCGCCGGACAGGCTGGCGGGGGTCGGGTTGCTCGGGCGCTCGCCGACCTCGCCCACGTTGACGCTCACCGGCTTGTCCTCCGGCTTGTCCTCCGTCGCAGCGACGGGGTCCGAGGCCGGGAACGACTCGGCGCTGGACTCGTCGAGCCCGGTACCGGTGGCTTCGGTGGCCACCGGCGGGACACCCGCCTTGCGGCCCTGCTCCACCGGCGTCGTGTCGGCGTAGCTCGACAGCGCCACGCGGAACATCGCCTTGGCCTTGTCCAGGGGCACGCGGTCCTGCGGGCGCTTCGGCCCGGCGAGGCTCGGGACCACCGTCGACAGGTCGAGCTCGAGGGTCTCGGAGAAGCGGGGCTCGGCCGCGGGGTCGTGCCACATGCCCTGCTCCTTGGCGTACGCCTCGACGAGCGAGACGAGCTCCTCGGGGCGGCCGGACAGGCGCAGGTAGGACAGCGTCTCGTCGTCGATGGGGAAGATCGCGCAGGTGGAGCCGTACTCCGGGCTCATGTTGCCGATGGTGGCGCGGTCGGCGAGCGCGACGTTGCTGACGCCGGGGCCGTAGAACTCGACGAACTTGCCGACCACGCCGTGCCGGCGCAGCAGCTCGGTGACGGTGAGGACCAGGTCGGTCGCGGTCGCGCCGGCGGGCAGCGCGCCGTTGAGCTTGAAGCCGACCACGCGCGGGATGAGCATCGACACCGGCTGGCCGAGCATCGCGGCCTCGGCCTCGATGCCGCCGACGCCCCAGCCCAGCACGCCCAGGCCGTTGATCATCGTGGTGTGGCTGTCGGTGCCGACGAGCGTGTCGGGATAGGCCTGCGTCGTGCCGTCCAGGTCGCGGGTGAACACGACGCGGGCGAGCTTCTCCAGGTTGACCTGGTGGACGATGCCGGTGTTCGGCGGGACGACCGAGAAGTCGCTGAACGCCGTCTGGCCCCACTTGAGGAACTCGTAGCGCTCGCGGTTGCGCTCGTACTCCAGCGCGCCGTTGAGGCCGAGCGCCTCCCGGCTGCCGAAGTGGTCGGCGATGACCGAGTGGTCGATGACCAGCTCGGCCGGAGCGAGCGGGTTGATGCGCTTGGGGTCGCCGCCGAGGTCACCCATCGCCTCGCGCATGGCGGCGAGGTCGACGACGCAGGGCACGCCCGTGAAGTCCTGCATCAGCACGCGCGCCGGCGTGAACTGGATCTCGGTGTCGGGCTCGGCGCTCGGGTCCCACTGAGCGAGGGCGCGCACGTGGTCGGCGGTGATGTTGGCGCCGTCCTCGGTGCGCAGGAGGTTCTCCAGCAGCACCTTGAGGGAGAACGGCAGGTCGGCGGCGCCCTCCACCGCGGACAGCCGGAAGACCTCGTACGAGGTGCCGCCGACGTCGAGCTGCCCTCTCGCTCCGAAGCTGTCCTGCGAGGGACGCGTGCTGGCCATGGAGTGCCTCCTGCGCTGTGGTTCGACCGGGAAGGACGCTACGGGTACGGGGTGACGCTCTGCTGACGGGGGCGGGGCGGACGGGTGCGGGGCGGACGGGGACGGGGCCCGGACCGCCGGGGCCCGGGCCGGCGGCAGGGCCCGGGTCGGGCGGCGGACGGCGTCCTCGACGAGGTCCAGCACGCCGGGCAGCGACTCGGGGGGCATCCCGGCCGCGAGAGCCGACACCAGCCCGTCGAGCACCAGGCGCAGGAAGTCGACGAGCAGCTCGACCGGCACGTCGTCGCGGACCGCTCCGGTGTCGCGCTGGCGCCGCAGCCGCTCGGCGGCGGCGGCCGTCACCGCGGACTGGCGCTCGGCCCAGCGCCGGGCGAACCCGGGGTCGGTGCGCAGCCGGCGGCGGACCTCGAGCTGGACGCCGAGCCAGCCCGCGTCGCGGTCGGCGAGCTCCCGCATCACCTGCACGAGACCGTGCCGCGCGACCACCTCCGCCGTGCGCGCCGCGTCGTCCTCGGCGAGCGCGAGGAACAGCGCCTCCTTGTCGCGGAAGTGGTGGAAGATCGCGCCGCGGGACAGGCCGGTCTCGGCCTCGAGGACCTTGACCGTCGCGCCCTCGTAGCCGTGCCGCGCGAACGCCCGCCGCGCCCCTTCGAGGATCCGCGCGCGCCGGGCCTGGAGCTCGGCGGCGGGGACCCGGGGCATGCCTCGACCCTACAAACCGTACGTACGTACGGGCAAGTCGGGCCGATCCCTCACCGCGCTTGTCCGCCCGGGCCGACGCTCCGGCGCCCTGTGGCCGTCGCTGCGAGCGGACAGGCGGCCACGACACGCGCGGGACGTGCGCCGCGGTCAGGGGCGGGGTGAGGTCCGGCGCCAGGAGGGGCCCGAGCGCTGCGCGCGGGGGGTGAGCGCGGCGCGGCAGCGCGGGCACACGACCTCGACGAAGTCGGCGGCGCCGCCGGACTCCGGCTGCACGTCGGGCCAGCGGACGCCGGCGAACCGGCTGAGCCGCGAGCGCGACATCGACAGGCCGCACACCGTCTCGTTGCGGCCCGGCTCCCAGCCGTGCACCTCGCCCGCCGGGAGCCGCACGCCGTCCGGGTCGTCCCGCCCGCCGGTCGCCGCCACCTTCGTCACGTGTGGCACCTGCCCTGTCGCCGACGGCTGACCCGGACGGCGGGGTTGCCGGCCGACCCGGACGGCGGAGGTACGGGTCAGCGGGAGGCGATGACCCGCCGGAAGAACGCGACGAGCTCGTCGGCGTGCGCGTCGAAGGTGAAGGACGCCCGCTGCGCCCAGACGCTCTCGCGCAGCGCGTGCATCCGGGCCCGGTCGCGCAGCTGGTCCACGAGGTCCTGCGCGTCGCGCCAGAACACGCCGAGCTCCCGCGAGCGGGCCAGCGTCTGCGTCGCGACGACCGACCCCGCGTTGTCCGGCTGCAGCACCGGGACGCCGGCGGCCGCCAGGGTCGGGAGCCGCGCGGGGTAGTTGAGGTCGTCCCACGACGCCGCGCGGATGTCGCCGCGGTTGCCGCTGCGGACGTCGTGCAGCCAGCCGGCGTCGTACTGCGAGAACTCCTGCACCCACCGCGACGCCTCCACCTGGTCGTGCAGGTGCAGGGCACCGGGCGCGACCCGCTGGACCTCGTCCACCCAGTCGCGCATCTGCGCGGCTGCCTTGGCGCCGTACAGGTGGAGGTGCACGCCGAGCGCCGCCAGCTCGGCGACGACGCCCGGCGCGGGGCCCATCGGCCGCCCCGGGACCACGGTGTGCACGAGCCCGTCCCGGTCCGACAGCAGCGGGCTGCGGGGGGCGGGGTCGATCGACTCCGCCTTCGGCAGGTCGCCGTCCAGCACCATGGCGAGCCCGTCCCGCGTCCCGGGGACGGCGGCGGCGAACCACTCCCGCAGCTCCGGGCTCGAGTAGACCTGCCCGTCGGAACGCAGGTGCAGATCGACCAGCTGCCGCCAGTGCCCCCGCTGCCGGTTGAAGTGCGGGCCCTCCTTGACGTGCCAGACGAACGGGACGCCGAGGTCCGCGCGGAGCACCTCGTGGACGAACGGCACCGCCTGCCAGTTCAGCAGGGCGTAGATGACGTCCGGCCGCACCTCGCGCACCGCCTCGCGCCAGCCCTCGCGCGGCAGGTCGGTGACGGAGCCGAAGGGGAGCGGCCCCACCGTGTTGAACCAGAGCGGGTCCGGCGTCCAGAGGCCGAACAGCTCGTGGCCGCGCTCGGACAGCACGAGGACCCGCTCGGGGTTGTGGGCGAGCTCTCCGACGAGCAGGATCCGCAGCCCGTCGACCGCGCGGGGCACCGGCGCGCGCTCCCGGTAGCGGCGGTAGTGCGCCACCTCGTCGTGCAGCGACCCGACCGTGCTCTGCAGCCGCAGCGGCTCCTGCACCCGGTAGCGCGCGCGGTACGGGTTGAGCCCGCCCCGCGGCTCGCGCAGCACCCGCGACCGCTGGGCCGGGTGCGCGACCCACTCGCAGGTGACCCGGCGCGTCGACACGATCCGCCCGCGCTCGGCGAGGCGGTCCCAGAGCATGCGGCCGAGGTCGTCGGTGGTGAGCTCGCCGCGCTCCACCCAGCGGTCGCCGGTGCGGCGGTGCAGCACCTGCACCAGCTGCAGGGGCTCGCCCGGGATCCGGCCCGGCGCCTCGCTGAACCGCACGCCGGTGTTGCCGTGCCGCACGCCGCTCACTGCTAGCGCCGCGTCGGGAGCCGCGTCGAGCGCGGCGACGAGGTCGGCCAGGTGGTCGGCGAACACCACGTCGTCCGACGGCAGGTAGCCGACGTACGGCGCGACGGTGGCGTCGAGCCCGGTGTTGAGAGCGGCGCCGAGCCCGGCGTTGCGCTCCAGCCGCACGAGTCGCAGCCGGGGGTCGTCGAGCGCCGGCCCCAGCGCGGCCGCGACGTCGCCGGGCGAGCCGTCGTCGACGACGACGCACTCCCAGTCCGCGAGCGTCTGGGCGAGCAGCGACGCGACCGCGCCGGGCAGGAAGGCCTCGGAGTCGTACGTGGGCACCACGACCGCCACGCGCGGGGAGCGGCCGGTGGTCACCGCCGGACCGTACGGGTCAGGCGGCGCGGCCCCGGCGCACGGCCGGAGCGATCTCGTTGTCGTACGCGGTCAGCGCCGACGCGATGGCCATGTGCATGTCGAGGTACTGGTAGCTGCCGAGGCGGCCGCCGAAGTGCACGCCCCGCTCGGCCTTGGCGAGCTCGCGGTAGGTCTGCAGCCGCCGCCGGTCCTCGGGGGTGTCGACCGGGTAGTACGGCTCGTCGCCGGGCTGGGCCCAGCGCGACACCTCGGTCATGACCACCGTGCGGCCGGCGACGTGCTCGCGCTCCGGGTGGTAGTGCTGGAACTCGTGCACCCGGGTGTGGGGCACGTCCTCGTCGGCGTAGTTGAGCACCGACGTCCCCTGGTGGTCGTCGACCTCGAGCACCTCGGTGGTGAGGTCGAGCGTCCGCCAGCCCAGCCGCCCCGCACGGTCGCCGAAGTAGCGGTCGAGCGGGCCCGTGTAGACGACCGGGACGCCCGCCGGAGCGCTGTCGCGCACGTCGAACCAGTCGACACCGCAGTGGACGGTCACGCCGGGGGTCGACGCCATCCGGGTCAGCAGCGCGCCGTAGCCGTCGACCGGGATGCCCTCGAAGGGGTCGGTGAAGTAGCGGGTGTCGTACGTGAAGCGCACCGGCAGGCGCGTGATGATCCGCTCCGGCAGCTGGCGGGGGTCGGTCTGCCACTGCTTGGCGGTGTAGCCGCGGATGAACGCCTCGTAGAGCGGCCGGCCGATGAGGCTGACCGCCTTCTCCTCGAGGTTCGCCGGGGTCGCGCCGTGCAGCTCGCCGGCCTGCTCGGCGACGAGCGCGCGACCCTGCTCCGGCGTGAACGCCCGTCCGAAGAACTGCGACATCGTCGCCAGGCCGATCGGCATGGGGTACGCCCGGCCCTGGTGCACCGTCCAGACGTGGTGGCGGTAGTCGTTGAAGGCCGAGAAACGGTTGACGTACTCCCACACGCGCTGGTTGGCCGTGTGGAAGATGTGGCTGCCGTACGTGTGGACCTCGATGCCCGTCGACGGCTCGGGCTCGCTCCAGGCGTTGCCGCCCAGGTGGTCGCGGCGCTCCAGCACCACGACGCGCGCACCGTCGGCGGCGGCCCGCTCTGCCACCGTCAGGCCGTAGAAGCCCGACCCGACCACGACCAGGTCCGCCTGCGCCAGCGCCAGCTCCACGCGGTCGCCCTCTCTCCCGGCGCACCGACAGCCGGTCGCGCTCCGACACGTCCGCCTGCCCGGGCTCGGGCGGTGGAAACCGGGAGGTGAGCCACGGCACCGCCCCGGTCGTGCCGCTGCGGGGCTGCGTTTCGCCGGTGCCGCCTCGGGCACCCGGCCCGTCCGCGACCGCGCCTCGGGAGGCCACAGACCGTGACGGACCAGTACACGCCGGAAGACCCCAGCCAACCGTCGATCGAGCCGGCCGCCCAGTCGCAGGACCACCCCGGGCACGAGTCCGACCTGCAGGAGCCCGCCGACCACGGCGAGCACTCCTACCGCGGCACCGGCAAGCTCGAGGGGCGCCGGGCGCTCATCACGGGTGCGGACTCGGGGATCGGCAGGGCGGTCGCGATCGCCTACGCCCGCGAGGGTGCGGACATCGCCTTCACCTACCTGCCGGAGGAGGAGGACGACGGCCGCGAGACCGCGCGGCTCGTCGAGGAGGCCGGGCGCCGCGCGCTCCCGGTGCCGGGCGACCTGCGCGACGAGGCGTTCTGCGGCCAGCTCGTGCAGCGGACGGTCGACGAGCTCGGCGGCCTCGACGTGCTGGTCAACGTCGCGGCGTACCAGATGGCGCAGAGCTCGATCCTCGACATCACCACCGAGCAGTTCGACCGCGTGCTCAGAACGAACCTCTACGCCATGTTCTGGCTGTGCAAGGCGGCCGTGCCGCACCTGCAGCCGGGGTCGTCGATCATCAACACCTGCTCGATCCAGGCCTACCAGCCGTCGCCGGAGCTGCTCGACTACGCGACGACGAAGGCCGGGATCGTGAACTTCACGAAGGGCCTCGCGCAGCAGCTCGCCGGGCAGGGCGTCCGCGTCAACGTCGTGGCGCCCGGACCGATCTGGACGCCGCTCATCCCGGCGACCATGCCGCCGGAGAAGGTGGAGGGGTTCGGCAAGGAGACCCCGCTCGGCCGGGTCGGCCAGCCCGCCGAGGTCGCGCCCGCGTACGTGTTCCTCGCGTCGAACGAGGCGAGCTACATCACCGCCGAGCGCATCGGCGTCCACGGCGGCTCGCTGCTGCCCTGACCGCGGCGGCCTGTCCGCCCGCAGCGACGTCGAGCGGGGCTGCCGCTCGTCGCTCCGGGCGGACAGGCGGGGAGGAGCCCGCGCCGCGGGTGCGGGTCAGGTCTTGCCCTTGTCGGCGTGCATGGCGTCCTTCTGGGCGCCGGCGTCACCGTGGCCGATCTGCCGGTCCGCGCCGGTCGAGACGCCGGCCTCGCCGGCGCTCTTGCCCTCCTTCGCGGCCTGCCTGATGTGCGCCCGCTGCTCGCGGTTGTCGCCGCCCTTGCTCATGCGTCCTCCTCGGATCGTGCTCAGACCGCGTACGGCCAGGTCTCGGGCTCGCCGTCGCGCTCCGGCTCCAGGTGGAGGGGGCGCAGCGGACGGGTGTCCTCGAAGTGCAGGAAGGCGTCGTACCGGCGGCCGAGCACGGTCGGCACGTAGTTGCCCCAGCGCTCACGCCGGGAGTCGTACACGACGCCGATCGCCCGGTGGTCGCGGCGCCGCTGCAGCCAGTCCGGCTGCCCGTCTTGCGGGAAGACGAACAGCGCGTCCCGGCCGACCTCGTCGTGCAGCAGTGCCTCGAGGCTCCCGTCGCGAGCGGGAGGCACCGGCATGCGCTGCATCTGCGCGCCCCAGGAGGGCGCGGCCACCACGCGCCCGCGGTGCCCGCCGAAGCCGACGATCACCACGTCGTCCTCGCCGTACCGCTCGCGCGCCAGCTGTCCCACGTTGACCATGCCGGCGGCAGCCATGTCGGTGGCCCGCGCGTCGCCGACGTGGGTGTTGTGCTCCCACACCACGGCCTTGCGCTCGGTGTGGTCGAGCAGGCGGTCCAGCGTGTCGACCATGTGCTCGTCGCGGACGTTCCAGGAGAGCCCCGAGCCGCTGACCAGCGTGCGGTAGTACTTCTCGGCGCCCGCGGCCACCGCCGCGTTCTGCTCGGCGGAGAAGCGCGCCTCCGGGTCGTCGCCGTCGACGCGGGCGGCGCGTTCGCTGCACAGCCGGCGCAGCAGGTCGACCACCGACGCCTCGCACGACGTCGGCGTGAACCGGGTGGCGTACGCGTAGCGCTGCGCGTCCTCGTCGTACGGCTCGAAGCAGCGCAGCGCGGCGGCGACCTGCTCGACGTGCTCCGGCTCGTGCTCGGCGAGGTACGCCTGCAGCTCGCGCAGCGAGTCCCACAGGCTGTAGACGTCGAGCCCGTAGAAGCCGACCCGGTCGTCCTCGGACCGCTCCGTGTTGTGCGCGCGCAGCCACTCCGCGAACGCCACGACCTCCTCGTTGGCCCACATCCACGTCGGCCAGCGGTCGAACGCGTCGAGGACCTCGCGGGGCGAGGCGGGCGCCGAGGGGCGCAGCCGCACGCAGCGGTTGACCTCGTAGCAGTCGGGCCAGTCGCCCTCGACGGCGACGAACCCGAAACCGTGCTCTTCCACCAGCCGCCGGGTGACGGCGGCGCGCCACTCGTAGAACTCCGAGGTGCCGTGCGTGGCCTCGCCCAGCAGGACGACGCGCGCGTCGCCGACCCGCTCCAGCAGGGGGTCGAGATCGGCGGCGGTGCGCAGCGGCAGCGCCAGCTCGGCCACGCCGCCCGCTCCGCCGCGCCGTCCCATCCCGCGTGCTACTCGGCCGCGCGGTCGCGCGCGGCGCGCTCGTCGGCCTCGCGCACCTCGGTCGGGCCGAGGCCGCCACCGCCGCGGGAGGACGGGGACGTCGGGCCGATGTTCCCGCCGAGGTCGTGCAGCCCGGCGTCACCCCCCACGCCGGGGGCCTCCGGGGAGCCGTCCCGGGGAGCGCGGTCCGGAGCGGCCGCCGCGTCGGCCGGTTCGTCCTGCGCCGCCGCGTCCGGAGCGAGCCCGTGGCGCGTCCCGTGCACGTCGCCGCTGCCCTGCGCGGCGTTGAGCAGCGGATCACCGTGGCGCTTGTCGGGCGCGGACGCCGCCGGAGCCGGGTCCAGGTCTGCCATGCCGTCCTCCTCGCCGCTGGTCGTGCTCGCGGCGTACCGCCGCCCTGGCCGGCGAAACGCCAC
>JALYNK010000026.1 GCA_030773235.1 Actinomycetota bacterium
ACGTCGCAGCGCTGCGGTCGCTGGCCGCGCCGCTGCTCGCCGGCGCCCCGGTCGCGGCGGGTACCGCGTGGGCGGTGACCCGCGTCGCAGCGCGCGGCGCGGCGCGGCCCCTGGCGCCGTGGGCGCTCTACCGTCTGCTCCTGTCCGCGG
Source organism: Actinomycetota bacterium (assembly GCA_030773235.1). Taxonomy (GTDB): domain Bacteria; phylum Actinomycetota; class Actinomycetes; order Mycobacteriales; family SCTD01; genus JALYNK01. The sequence continues at coordinate 151 of JALYNK010000026.1, forward strand.
GAGTCGTCCGCACCTCGCGCAGGAGGGACAGGTCTCCCGGGAAGGACAGGGCACCGTGAGCCTCGGGCTGGTCGACGCCGTCGTGCTGGGCGTCGTGGAGGGGCTCACCGAGTTCCTGCCGGTGAGCAGCACCGGCCACCTCACCCTCGCCGAGGGCCTGCTCGGCCTCGACGTCGACGACCCCGCCGTCACCGCCTTCACGGCCGTCGTGCAGAGCGGCGCGATCCTCGCGGTGCTCGTCTACTTCGCCCGCGATCTGCTGCGGCTCGCCGCCGACTTCGTCGGCGGCCTGGCGTCGCGGCAGCGCCGCGCCACCCCCGGCTTCCGGCTGGCGCTCGGCGTCGTCGTCGGCTCGCTGCCCATCGGCGTCGTGGGGTTCGCCTTCCAGGACGTCGTCGCCGGTCCCGTGCTCCGGTCACTCGTCACCGTCGCCCTGGCCCTGGTGCTCTGGAGCGCCGTCATGGTCCTCTCCGAGCGCCGGAGCACGCAGGCCCGCGGCGAGGAGTCGGTGACCGTGCGCGACACGCTGCTCATCGGCCTCGCGCAGTGCGTCGCCCTCGTCCCCGGCGTGTCACGGTCTGGAGCGACGATCTCCGCAGGCCTCCTGCTCGGGCTCGACCGCGTCGCCGCGACCCGCCTGTCGTTCTTCCTGTCCATCCCGGCGCTCACCGCGGCGGGGCTGCTGGAGCTGCCTGCCGCCCTCGGCGCCGGGGTCGGCGCCGGGCCCGTGCTCGTGGGGTCGGCGGTGTCGTTCGTCGTCGCGCTCGCGTCGATCGCCTTCCTGCTGCGCTTCGTGGCCGGGCACCCGATCACGGCCTTCGTCCCGTACCGCGTGGCGCTCGGGCTGCTCGTGCTCGCCGTCATCAGCGTGCAGGCGCTCTGACGCGCGAGCACTAGCGTCCGGCGGCGTGACCACCGTCGTCCTCGTCCGCCACGGGCTGACCCACCTCACCGGACCCGTGCTCGCCGGCTGGACGCCGGACCTGCACCTGGACGAGCGCGGGCAGGCGCAGGCGCGCGCCGTCGCCGAGCGCCTGCGGGCGGTGCCGTTCGCCGCGCTCGTGTCCAGCCCGCTCGACCGGTGCCTGGAGACGGCGGGCGCGATCGCGGAGGGCCGCACCGAGCAGGTGCAGGTGGACGAGCGGCTGGGGGAGTGCCGGTACGGCGACTGGACCGGGCGGCCGCTCAAGGAGCTGGCCAAGGAGCCGCTGTGGAAGGTGGTGCAGGCCCACCCGTCCGCGGCGGTGTTCCCCGGTCCCGAGGGCGAGGCGCTGCGCGACACGCAGGCCCGCGCGGTCGCCGCGGTGCGCGAGTGGAACGCCCGGCTCGGCCCGGACGCGACCTGGCTCGCCTGCTCCCACGGCGACGTCATCAAGGCGGTCGTGGCCGACGCGCTGGGGCTGCACCTCGACGGCTTCCAGCGGATCACGGTCGACCCCTGCTCCGTCACCGTGGTGCGCTACACCGATCTGCGGCCCTTCGTCGCCAGGCTCAACGACGTCGGTGCGGTGGACGACCTGCTGCCGCCCAAGCGCGGGCGGCGCCGGCGCGCGGGCTCCGACGCGGCGGTGGGCGGGGGAGCCGGCGGCGCGGCCTGACGGCAGAGCGCTGACGCCCGCGTCGCGGGCGGGAGCGCCACGCCCGCGTCCCGGGCGGGAGCGCCGACACCGCGCGCCCGGGCCGAATAGGGTCGGAGCGTGCCCCGGAGGATCTTCGACTTCGACCCGCCCGAGCGCTTCGTCGCGGGCACGGTCGGGCAGCCGGGTGACCGCACCTTCTACCTGCAGGCGAGCGGCGGCGGCCGCACGGTGTCCGTCGCGCTCGAGAAGGTCCAGGTGCAGGTGCTCGCCGAGCGCCTGGAGGAGCTGCTCGACACCGCCCGCCGCGGCGGCGCGCAGGTGCCCGTCGTCGCGCCGCAGGAGCTCGAGGACACCGCGCCGCTCGACTCGCCGGTCGACGAGGAGTTCCGCGTCGGAGCCATGGGCCTGGCGTGGGACGGCGAGCGGGAGCGCGTGGTCATCGAGGCGCTCGCGCAGGCCGACGCGGGCGACGAGGACGTCGAGCCGCTCTCGGACGCTGCGGAGGGGCCCGACGCGCTGCGGGTGCACCTGCCCGCCGGCCCGGTGCGGGCGTTCGTGCGGCGCGCGCAGCGGGTCGTCGCCGCCGGGCGGCCGCCGTGCCCGCTGTGCAGCCTGCCGCTGGACCCGGAGGGCCACGTGTGCCCGCGGCAGAACGGCCACCGCCGCTGACGCAGGGAGCGCACCTCGGTCCGGTGTCCGAGACTGGGGACGTGGACGCGGCACCCGGCACGGCGCTCGAGCTCGAGGACGCGCTGCGCCTGCTCCGCGACGGCGAGCTGTCGGTCGAGGGGCGGCTGCTCGACGCCTCGAACGCCACGCTGTTCTGCGCGGCAGCGCTCGACGGCGTGACCGCGGCGTGCGTCTACAAGCCGGTGCGCGGCGAGCGCCCGCTGTGGGACTTCCCGGACGGCACGCTCGCGGGCCGTGAGGTGTCCGCGTACCTCGTGAGCGAGGCGACGGGCTGGCACCTCGTGCCGCCCACGGTCCTGCGCGACGGGCCGTACGGCCCGGGCATGTGCCAGCTGTGGGTCGACGTGGACGAGAGCGTCGACCTCGCCGAGCTGGCCCGCAGCACGCACCCCGACCTGCGCCGCATGGCCGTCTTCGACGCGGTGGTCAACAACGCCGACCGCAAGGGCGGCCACCTGCTCCCGCGCCCGGACGGCCGGGTGCAGGGCGTCGACCACGGCGTGTGCTTCTCCGCCGACGACAAGCTGCGCACCCTGCTGTGGCAGTGGCGGGGAAAGCCGCTCAGCGACGAGGCCGTCGACGTCCTGTCCGGCCTGCGCGCGCTGCTCGCCGGGTCGCTGGAGCCCGCGCTGCAGGCGCTGCTCACCCGGCGCGAGGTGCGGCGCACGGTGGAGCGGGTGGAGCGCCTGCTCACCACCGGTCGCCACCCGCAGCCGTCGCCCGACTGGCCCGCCATCCCCTGGCCGCCGTTCTGAGCGACACCGTTCCGCGCCCGCCGCTGCTGAGAGGCCGGGGCGTCCGGCCCGCCTCTAGTCTCGGGCGCATGCGGTCCTGGTGCTCGCCCGCCGTCCCGGTGCTGCCGGGCCGCGGCGAGCCGCTGAGGCTGCACGACGCCTCGGCCCGGGGTCTGGTGCCCGTCACGCCGCAGGGCACCGCCCGCCTGTACGTCTGCGGCATCACGCCGTACGACGCCACGCACCTCGGGCACGCGGCGACCTACCTCGCCTTCGACACCCTGGTCCGGGTCTGGCGCGACGCCGGCCTCGACGTGCAGTACGTCCAGAACGTCACCGACATCGACGACCCGCTGCTCGAGCGCGCGGAGCGCGACGGGGAGGACTGGACCGCCGTCGCCGAGCGCGAGACCGCGCTGTTCCGCGAGGACATGACGGCGCTGCGTGTCGTGCCCCCGACGGGCTACATCGGCGCCGTCGAGGCGATGGACGAGATCGCGGCGTACGTGCAGCGCCTGCTGGAGGCGGGCGCCGCGTACCGGGTCGACGACGACCTCTACTTCCCGGTGTCCGCCGCACCGCACTTCGGCGGCGTCGCCGGCCTGCCGCCGGCGGAGATGCTCGCGCTGGCCGCCGAGCGCGGCGGCGACCCCGGCCGGCCGGGCAAGAAGGACCCGCTCGACCCGCTGCTGTGGCGCGCCGAGCGGCCGGGCGAGCCGGCGTGGGACTCCCCGCTCGGTCGCGGGCGCCCCGGCTGGCACGTCGAGTGCACCGCGATCGCCGGCGAGCGGCTGGGGCCTCGCCTGGACGTCCAGGGCGGCGGTTCGGACCTCGCGTTCCCGCACCACGAGATGTCGGCGGCGCACGCCGAGGTGCTCACCGGCGTCTGGCCGTACGCCACGGCCTCGGTGCACGCCGGCATGATCGGGCTCGACGGCGAGAAGATGAGCAAGTCGCGCGGCAACCTCGTCTTCGTCTCCCGGCTGCGCGCAGCGGGCACCGACATGCGCGCGCTGCGGCTGGCGCTGCTCGCGCAGCACTACCGCACGGACCGGCAGTGGACCGCGGACCTCCTGCGCGACGGCGAGGCGCGGCTGGGCCGGTGGTCGAGCGCCGTCGCCCGCGCCGCCGGCCCCGACGGGACGGCGGTGCTGGGTGCTCTGCGCTCGGCGCTCGCCCGCGACCTCGACACCCCCGCGGCGCTGGGGGTCGTCGACACCTGGAGCGCGACCGACGGCGAGGACGCGGCTGCACCCGGGCTGGTCGCCGACGCGGTCGACGCGCTGCTCGGCGTCCGGCTGGCCTGAGCCGGCCGGGCCGGGCTGGCCGGGCCGAGCCGGCTGGAGCAGGTCGGCTGGAGCGGGTCGGCCGGACGAGCCGCCGGCTCAGCCCTCCGGGTCCTCCCCGCCGCGACGCAGGTAGCGCTCGAACTCCCGGGCGATCGCCTCGCCCGACGCCTCCGGCAGCTCGAGCTCGGGCTCGCGCTCCTCGAGCGACGTGATGTACGCGGCGATCTCGCGGTCCTCGGCGGCCAGCTCGTCGACCTGCCGCTCCCACGCCCGCGCCCGCTCAGGCAGGTCGGCCAGGGGCACGGGGATGTCGAGGAGGTCCTCGACGCGGCGCAGCAGCGCGACCGCCGCCTTGGGGCACGGCGGCTGCGCGACGTAGTGCGGCACGGCCGCCCAGAACGACAGCGACGGCAGCCCGGCCCTGGCGCAAGCGTCCTGGAACACGCCGACGATGCCGGTCGGTCCCTCATAGCGGCTGCGCTCCAGGCCGAGCGCCGCGGCGACCTCGGGGTCCGACGCCGTGCCGGTCACCGGCACGGGCCGGGTGTGCGGGCTGTCGGCCAGCAGCGCGCCGAGCGTCACGACGGTCCGGACCCCGAGCTGCTGACTGATCTCCAGCAGCTCGGCGCAGAAGGCGCGCCAGCGCAGGTTGGGCTCCAGGCCGGAGACGAGCACGAGATCGCGGGCGGCCCCCGGCGGCCGGCACAGCGAGAAGCGCGTCGTCGGCCAGGTGATCCGCCGGGTCGAGCCGTCGACCAGCTGGACCTGCGGCCGGTTGACCTGGAAGTCGTAGTAGTCGTCGGGATCCAGCTCGACGACGGCGCGGGCCGCCCAGACCTCCTCGAGGTGCTCGAGCGCACCGCTCGCGGCGTCTCCCGCGTCGTTCCAGCCCTCGAACGCGGCGATGAGGACCGGGTCCTGCAGGGGGGTGATCCCCTCGGGTCGGCGAGGCAGGCTCACCGGACCCCCTCTCCGTCGGCAGCGAGGGCGCGTGCGCCCCCTTGCGGTGCGGCTCGTGGCGGTGCGGCTCGTGGCGCGGCGCCGGGTCGAGGAGCGACCTCGGCGGCGACCGTGCGGACCAGCCCGGCGACGAGCGCCGGCCACTGCAGCGGCACGTCGTGCTCCGCGGCTGCCCACCGCATGCCCCGTGCCGCCGGCAGCACCCGCTGAGCGTGCTCGAGAGCCCGCACCTCGCGGACCCGCGCGGCTCCGGGCGGCTCGCACACCACGAGCCACGCCGGGCAGCGGACGTCCGGCAGCAGTGCCGGCAGGTCGGCGTCGAGCAGGTCGTCGAGGATCGCCAGGTGCGCGGCGAACGGCAGCCGGTTGCGGACCAGGCCGTCCGGGCCGGTCTCGAACACCGGCAGCAGCGCGGCCTCGACCTCCGGCGACCACCACGGGCGGAGCGGACCGGCAGCGAGCACGGCCGGCAGTTCCTGCGGCGTCAGCGCGCGCTGCGGCGGCTCGAGGCGCTCGCGCGCGGCAGCGCGGTCCTCGTCCGGGCCGGCCGGACCGGCGAGGCCGCCGTCGATCGCGACGACCGACAGCACGCGTCCCGGCGCGGTGGCGGCCAGGCGCAGCGCGGTCGTCGCGCCCCACGAGTGCCCGACCACGACGACCCGCGACAGCCCGACGGCGTCCAGCGCCGTGAGCACGTCGCGTACGACGGCGTCGCCGTCGTACGGACCCGCCGGCCGGTCGCTGTCGCCGTGCCCGCGCTGGTCGAGCGCGAGGACCGGCAACCCGGCGGCGACCAGGTCGGGGACGACGAGGTCCCAGAAGCGCCGGGTCTGGGCGAGTCCGTGCAGCAGCAGCACCGGAACGCCCGTGCCCGGCCACCGGGTGGCGCGCAGCCGCACCCCGGCGCCCGGCAGGTCGACGTCAAGACCTCCGGCGACCGGGGGCCGCCGTCCGAGCGCCGTCACGCCGCGCGGGCTCCCGCAGACCCCGCCGCACCACAGCGGGCGGTCGAGCGCGCGGACGCGGTCACAGAGCTCCTGGGGCTGGGCGGTCGCGGGCACGCTACCGCTCCTGCTCCCCGTCGCAGCGCGTCGCGCGGCGCGCCGGACCGCCGCTGTGCACTGCGCGTCCTGGTTGCTTGTACCGTTCCTCTCGTGGCGCTCGCCGAGATGGCGCCGGACGAGGTGCTCGCCCGGCAGTACTGCGACCGGTCGGTCGCCGACGACCTCGCCGCCTGGTGCGGTGGCCAGGTGGAACGCGGGGTGACCCCGGACGGGCAGCTGTTCGTGACCGTCTGGGTGCCGACCTGCAGAGGTCCACGGCCCGCCGCGGTGGGTGACTGGGTCGTGTGCAGGGCCGACGGCACGGTGCGCGTGATGGCGCCCGAGGACCTCGTCGCCCGGCACGTCCCCGCCTGACGCGTCTGCGCCCGTCGGAGCAGAGCGGGCCGATCTAGACTCTCCGGGTGACGCCCGCCTCCGCCCTGCCCCGTCCCGACCTCCTCGCCGCGCTGCGCGAGCGCGTCGTCGTCGCCGACGGAGCCATGGGCACGATGCTGCAGGGCTTCGACCTGCAGGTGGACACCGACTTCGCGGGTCACGAGGGCTGCAACGAGGTCCTCAACCTCACCCGCCCCGACGTCGTCCGCGCGGTGCACGACGCGTACTTCGCGGTCGGCTGCGACGCGGTGGAGACCAACACCTTCGGCGCCAACTTCTCCGCGCTCGCCGAGTACGGCATCGCCGACCGCATCCGCGAGACGGCGCTGGTCGGCGCCCGCATCGCCCGTGAGGCCGCGGACGCGTGGGCGACGCCCGATCGGCCGCGCTGGGTCATCGGCTCGGTCGGGCCCGGCACCAAGCTCCCCACGCTCCGTCACGTGACGTACGCAGAGCTGCGAGACGCCTACCAGGAGCAGTGCGCCGCGATGCTCGAGGGCGGCGTCGACGCGGTCCTCGTCGAGACCGCGCAGGACCTGCTGCAGGTCAAGGCCGCCGTCGTCGGCGCCCGGCGCGCCATGGCGGCGCAGGGCCGCAGCGTGCCGGTCATCGCGCAGGTGACGGTGGAGCTCACCGGGACGATGCTGCTCGGCTCCGAGATCGGGGCGGCGGTGACCGCCCTGGTGCCGCTCGGCATCGACGTGATCGGGATGAACTGCGCGACGGGCCCCGCGGAGATGGGCGAGCACCTGCGGTACCTGTCCCAGCACGCGCCGCTCCCGCTGTCCGTCATGCCCAATGCCGGCCTGCCCCAGCTCGGACCGGACGGCGCGCAGTACCCGCTGCAGCCCGCCGAGCTCGCCGCCGCGCTGCGGGCCTTCGTCGCCGAGCACGGGGTCGGCCTGGTCGGCGGCTGCTGCGGCACCACGCCGGAGCACCTGCGGCAGGTCGTGGACACCGTGCGGGGGCGACCGGTGCCGCAGCGCACCCCCGAGCTGGAGCCGGGCGCTGCATCTCTGTACAGCCCGGTGCCGTTCCAGCAGGACGCCGGCGTGCTGATGATCGGCGAGCGGACCAACACGAACGGCAGCGGGGCGTTCCGCGACGCGCTGCTCGCCGGCGACTGGGAGCGCGTGGTCGACACGGCGCGCGACGCCGTCCGCGAGGGCGCGCACCTGCTGGACCTGTGCGTCGACTACGTCGGGCGCGACGGCACCGTCGACATGCGCGAGGCCGCGGCGCGGCTGGGCACGGCCTCCACCCTGCCGGTGGTGCTCGACTCGACCGAGCCGCCCGTGATCGAGGCCGGCCTGGAGTGCCTGGGCGGCCGCGCCGTCATCAACTCGGTGAACTTCGAGGACGGCGACGGCCCCGACAGCCGCTTCGCGCGCGTCATGCCTGTCGTGCGCGAGCACGGCGCCGCGGTGGTGGGGCTGTGCATCGACGAGCAGGGCCAGGCCCGGACGCCCGAGTGGAAGGTGCAGGTCGCCGAGCGCCTGGTCGACACCCTCACCGGGCAGTGGGGCCTGCGCGAGGGCGACATCCTCATCGACTGCCTCACGTTCACGCTCGGCACCGGGCAGGAGGAGTCCCGGCGCGACGGGCTCGCGACGATCGAGGCGATCCGCGAGCTCAAGCGCCGCCGTCCCGCCGTCGGCACGACCCTCGGCGTCTCCAACATCTCGTTCGGGCTGAAGCCGGCGGCCCGCGTGGTGCTCAACTCCGTCTTCCTGGCGGAGTGCCAGGCGGCCGGGCTCACCAGCGCCATCGTGCACGCCAGCAAGATTCTTCCGATGAACCGGATCCCCGAGCGCCAGCGCGAGGTGGCGCTCGACCTCGTGTACGACCGGCGACGGCCCGGCTACGACCCGCTGACCGAGTTCCTCGAGCTGTTCGAGGGCGAGCAGGCGCGGACCGGCGGCCCGAGCCGGGCCGAGCAGCTCGCGGCGCTGCCGCTGGACGAGCGGCTGGCCCGGCGCGTCGTCGACGGCGAGAAGAACGGGCTGCAGGCCGATCTCGACGAGGCGATGGCGGCCGGGCAGTCACCGCTGTCGATCATCAACGACACGCTGCTCGGCGGCATGAAGACCGTGGGCGAGCTCTTCGGCTCAGGCCAGATGCAGCTGCCGTTCGTGCTGCAGAGCGCCGAGGTCATGAAGACGGCGGTCGCGCACCTGGAGCCGTACATGGAGAAGGCCGACGGCGCGTCCGGCAAGGGCACCATCGTGCTCGCCACGGTCAAGGGCGACGTCCACGACATCGGCAAGAACCTCGTCGACATCATCCTGTCGAACAACGGCTACCGGGTCGTCAACCTCGGCATCAAGCAGCCGGTGAGCGTCATCGTGCAGGCGGCGCAGGAGCACGACGCCGACGCCGTCGGCATGAGCGGCCTGCTCGTCAAGAGCACCGTCGTCATGAAGGAGAACCTCCTCGAGCTCAACGAGCGAGGGCTCGCCGAGCGCTTCCCCGTGCTGCTCGGCGGCGCGGCGCTGACCCGGGCGTACGTCGAGCAGGACCTCGCCGAGCTGTACCGGGGCGAGGTGCGCTACGCGCGGGACGCCTTCGAGGGCCTGCGCCTCATGGACGAGGTCATGGCCGCCAAGCGCGGCGAGGTGCCCCGGGCAGAGGCGGAGGAGCAGGCCCAACGCAGGGCGGAGCGCACTGCCCGGCACGCGCGGTCCCGCGCGATCGCGCAGGCGCGGGCCGACCGGGAGCCGGAGCCCGAGCCGGTGCGCCGCTCCGACGTGGCGGCCGACAACCCGGTGCCCGTCCCGCCCTTCTGGGGCGACCGGATCACCAGGGGCATCCCGCTGGCCGACTACGCCGCCTGGCTCGACGAGCGGGCGCTGTTCCTCGGGCAGTGGGGCCTGCGCGGAGCGCGGGGCGGCGACGGGCCGACATACGAGGAGCTCGTCGAGCGCGAGGGCCGACCGCGCCTGCGCGAGCTGCTCTCCCAGGTGCAGGCGGAGGGCGTGCTGCAGGCCGCCGTCGTGCACGGCTACTACCCGGCGGTCAGCAAGGGCGACGACCTCATCGTGCTGGACCCCGACTCGGGCTCCGAGCGGTGCCGGTTCACCTTTCCGCGGCAGCGCCGCGACCGCCGGCTGTGCCTCGCCGACTTCTTCCGCGGCGCCGACTCCGGCCAGACCGACGTCGTGGCCTTCCAGGTCGTCACGATGGGGTCGCGGGTGAGCGAGGTGGCGGGCGAGCTGTTCGCGCGCAACGCGTACCGCGAGTACCTCGAGCTGCACGGCCTGTCGGTGCAGCTGACCGAGGCGCTCGCGGAGCACTGGCACGCCCGGGTCCGGGCCGAGCTGGGCTTCGGCGCCGAGGACTCGCCTGACCTGCAGCAGATGCTGTCGAAGCAGACCTACCGCGGGTCGCGCTACTCCTTCGGCTACCCGGCCTGCCCGGCCGTGGAAGACCAGGCGCAGCTGCAGGACCTCCTGCGGTGGCAGCGGATCGGCGTCGAGCTGTCCGAGGAGTTCCAGCTGACGCCCGAGCAGTCGACGTCGGCGATCGTGGTGCACCACCCCGAGGCGAAGTACTTCGCCGCTCGCTGAAGCGGTCGTGGGGCCGGGCCGCTCGGGGTCCTGACGCCGGCGGCGGGGGCCGG
>JALYNK010000027.1 GCA_030773235.1 Actinomycetota bacterium
CCACGCGATCGGCGGCATGTCGGCGTTCATCCCGAACCGGCGCGACCCGGAGGTCAACGAGAAGGCGCTGGCCGCGGTCCGGGCCGACAAGACGCGCGAGGCCGACGACGGGTTCGACGGCTCGTGGGTCGCCCACCCGGACCTCGTCCCGGTCGCGCTGGAGGTCTTCGACGCCAAGCTGGGCGACCGGCCGAACCAGCTCGACCGCATGCGCGACGACGTGCAGGTGACGGCCGCCGACCTGCTCAACGCCAAGGCGACGCCGGGCCAGGTCACCGAGGCGGGCGTGCGGCTCAACGTCAGCGTCGGGATCCAGTACATCGAGGCGTGGCTGCGCGGCAACGGCGCCGTGGCGATCTTCAACCTCATGGAGGACGCTGCTACCGCCGAGATCAGCCGCTCGCAGATCTGGCAGTGGGTGCACAACGGTGTCTCGACCGCCGAGGGCACCCCGATCACCCCGGAGTTCGTGCGCCGGGTCGCCGACGAGGAGCTCGAGAAGGTGAGGCAGGCCGTGGGCGAGGAGGCGTTCTCCAGGGGCCGGTACGACGAGGCGCGTGAGCTGTTCGAGCAGGTCGCGCTCGCCGACGACTTCATCGACTTCCTGACCCTCCCGGCGTACGAGCGGGTGGCGTGATGACCGCGGTCACCGAGCGGACCGGCCCCGCCGGGGTCGAGGTCGACGTCGCCGAGCCGCGGCGCACGGAGCGCACCGACCGCCTCGCCGCGCGGCTGCGGGAGGCGGTCGGGGTCGAGCGGGTGCTCACCGACCGGGTGCAGCTGCGCACGTACGAGTGCGACGGCCTGGCCAACTTCCGGGTCACCCCCGCGATCGTGGTGCTCGCCGAGAGCCGCGACCACGTCGTCGAGACGGTGCGGCTGTGCGCGGAGGCAGGCGTCCCGTTCGTGGCCCGCGGGTCCGGCACGGGCCTGTCCGGCGGTGCGCTGCCGACTGCCGACGGCGTGCTGCTCGTGACCTCCCGCATGCGGGCGCTGGGCCCGGTCGACCCCGACAACGCCCGTGTCGTCGTGCAGCCCGGCGTGATCAACCTGTGGGTCACCCGCGACGCGACCCCGCACGGGCTGGCGTACGCCCCCGACCCGTCCTCGCAGCTGGTCTGCTCGATCGGCGGCAACGTCGCGGAGAACGCGGGCGGCGCGCACTGCCTGAAGTACGGGTTCACCGTCAACCACGTCCTCGGCGCCGAGGTCGTCCTGCCCGACGGACAGGTCGTGCACCTCGGCGGTGCGGCCCCCGAACATCCCGGCTACGACCTGCTCGGCACCTTCGTCGGCAGCGAGGGGACGCTCGGGGTCGCCACCGAGCTGACGCTGCGCCTCATCCGGGTGCCGGAGGCGGTGCAGACCATGCTGGTCGGCTACCGCAGCGTCGAGGACGCTGCGGCCACGGTCAGCGACATCATCGCGGCCGGGATCGTGCCCGCCGCCGTCGAGATGATGGACGCGCTGGCGATCGAGGCCGCGGAGGCGGCGGTCAGGTGCGGCTACCCGGCGGGCGCGGTGGCGGTGCTCGTCATCGAGCTGGACGGGCCCACCGTGGAGGTGGAGGCGCAGTTCGCGCAGGTCGAGCAGATCGCGCAGCGCCGCGGCGCCTTCGAGACCCGCATCGCCGCCGACGCCGCCGAGCGGGCGCTCATGTGGAAGGGCCGCAAGTCCGCGTTCGCCGCTGTGGGGCGGATCAGCCCGTCGTACTTCGTGCAGGACGGCGTCATCCCGCGCACCAAGCTGCCGCAGGTCCTCGGCGACATCGGGCGGATGGCCGACGAGGTCGGGCTCCGGGTCGCCAACGTCTTCCACGCCGGCGACGGCAACCTGCACCCGCTGGTGCTGTTCGACGACGCCGTCGAGGGCCAGGCGCACGCCGCCGAGGACCTCGCCGGCGCCATCCTCGACCTGTGCATCGCCTCGGGCGGCTCCATCACCGGTGAGCACGGCGTGGGGCAGGAGAAGCGCGCCAAGATGGCGAAGCAGTTCACCGCCGACGACCTCGACACCATGCAGCTGGTGCGCTGCGCGTTCGACCCGGACGGGATCGCGAACCCCGGCAAGGTCTTCCCGACGCCGCGGCTGTGCGGCGAGCGCCCCGGCCCGCGCACGGGCGAGCACCCGGTGCAGGCGGCCGGGCTCGGCGAGGTGTTCTGACCGTGACGACCGCAGCGCTCGCGCGCCGTCCGGGAGGTCCGGCCGACGTCGTCAGCGGCGTCCCGGCGCGGGAGGTCGTCCGGCCGGAGTCCGTCGCCGAGGTCGCGGAGTGCCTGCGCGCCGCCGCGGCCGACGGGCTGTCCGTCGTCGCCGTGGGCGGCGGCACCAAGACCTCGTGGGCCGCGCCGCCCGCCTCCTGCGACCTGCTGCTGGACACGACGGGGCTCGACCGCGTGGTCGAGCACGTCGCCGGTGACCTCATCGTGGTCGCCGAGGCGGGCGTGCGCCTCGCCGACCTGCAGGCGCAGCTCGCCGGCGCCTCCCAGCTCCTCGGGCTCGACCCACCGGAGACGGGCGCGACGCTCGGCGGCCTGGTCAGCGCGAACGCCTCCGGTCCGCGCCGACTGCGGTACGGCACGGTCCGCGACCTGCTCATCGGCATCACCGTGGTGCTCGCGGACGGCACGGTGGCGTCCGCCGGCGGCAAGGTCGTCAAGAACGTCGCCGGCTACGACCTCGGCAAGCTCTACACCGGAGCGCACGGCACGCTCGGTGTCGTCGTCTCGACCACCTGGCGGCTGCACCCCGTGCCACCGGCCCGCCGTGTCGTCGTGCTCGACCTGCCGGACGCCGCGGCCGCCGGGCCGCTCGCGGTGCAGCTGTCCCGCTCGGCGCTGACGCCCACCGCGGTGGAGCTGCTCGCTGTCGGCGGCCGGTCGGGGCAGCTCGTCGTGCTGTTCGAGAGCATCGCCGAGTCGGTGGCGGCGCAGGCGCGCGACGCCGTCGCGCTGCTCGGCGGCGGGACGGAGACCGACGAGCTGCCCGCCGCGTTCGGGCAGCGGCCCGGCGGGGCCGACGACGTCGTCCTGCGCCTGGCGTACGTCCCCACCGCGCTGTCCGCCGTGCTCGCCGAGCTGCCCGCCGGAGCGCAGGTGAGCGCGTCCGCCGGCACCGGCGTGGCGTACGTCGCGCTGCCGGCCGAGCAGGCGGTCGAGGTGCTCCCCGCTCTGCGGGCGGCGCTCGCGCCGCACGACGGGACGGCGGTCGTGCTCCGCGCTCCCGAGGCCGTCCGGAGCCGGCTGGACCACTGGGGTCCGGTCGGGGACGCGCTGGAGCTGATGCGCCGGGTCAAGTCCCGGTTCGACCCCGAGCGCCGCATGTCGCCGGGCCGCTTCGTCGGAGGGCTCTAGATGACCGAGATCACGCCGGGCAGCGGTCCGGCGGGCGACACCCCACCGGCCGGCGCGCCGGGCGCGTCGCGGGGGACCGAGCCGGTGCGCGGCGGGCTCGCCGACCTGCCGGAGGGCACGCCGACGGGCAACGCCCGGGCCGCCGACCAGGCGACCGCCGAGGTGGTGGGCGCGCGGCGCTCGCTCGACGTCATGCAGGGCATCGCGCTGTCGCCCAGCACCGGACCGGCCACCGTCGGCACGACCACGCCGCTGGGGTTGCCGAGCGTCGGGCAGCCGCTGCAACCCGCCTTCGACAACCACCACCCGCCGGACGCCGCTCTCATCGGCGACTGCGTGCACTGCGGCTTCTGCCTGCCGACGTGCCCCACGTACGTGCTGTGGGGCGAGGAGATGGACAGTCCGCGCGGACGCATCTACCTCATGAAGGAGGGCCTGGAGGGCGAGCCGCTCGACGCCTCCATGGCCCGTCACCTCGACCAGTGCCTGGGCTGCATGGCGTGCGTCACGGCCTGCCCGTCCGGCGTGCAGTACGACAAGCTCATCGACGCGACCCGGGCACAGCTCGAGCGCCGCTCGCCCCGCCCGCGCGCCGAGAAGGCGTACCGGGACATGATCTACCAGCTGTTCCCGTACCCCCGGCGGCTCAAGGCCGTCCGTGGGCCGCTGCGCGCCTACCAGTCGTCCGGGCTCGGCCGGCTGCTCGCCCGCACCGGGCTGCTCGCCAAGCTGCCGCCGCCGCTGCAGGCGATGGAGCAGCTGGCGCCGAAGCTCGGCCGGGTGGAGAAGATCGCCGAGCGGACCCCGGCGCAGGGCACGAAGCGGCGGACGGTCGGCCTGCTCACCGGCTGCGTGCAGGGCACGTTCTTCCCGGACGTCAACGCCGCCACCGTGCGCGTGCTCGCGGCGGAGGGCTGCGAGGTCGTCGCGCCGAAGCGGCAGGGCTGCTGCGGCGCGCTGTCCGCCCACGGCGGGCGCGAGGAGCAGGCGACCGACTTCGCCAAGCGGGTCATCGAGGTGTTCGAGCGCGCGGGCGTCGAGACCGTGGTCGCCAACGCGGCGGGCTGCGGCTCGAACATGAAGGAGTACGGCCACCAGCTGCGCGACGAGCCCGAGTGGGCGGCACGTGCCGAGGCGCTCGCCGCCAAGGTCCGCGACGTCACCGAGCTGCTCGACGAGCTGGGGCCGGTCGCCGAGCGGCACCCGCTGCCGGTGACGATCACGTACCAGGACGCCTGCCACCTCGCGCACGCCCAGGGCATCCGCGAGCAACCGCGCCGGCTGCTGCGCGGCATCCCGGGCATCGAGATCAAGGAGCTCGTGGAGGCCGAGATCTGCTGCGGCAGCGCCGGGACGTACAACCTGCTGCACCCCGAGCCGGCCCGCGAGCTCGGCGAGCGCAAGGCGAAGGCGGTGCTCGCCACTGGCGCCCGCATGATGGTCACCGCCAACCCGGGGTGTTGGATGCAGGTCGCCACGACCCTCGCCGGGATGGGCGAGCGCATGCCGGTCGCCCACACCGTCCAGGTGCTCGACGCCTCGATCCGCGGGGTGCCCGTGGACGACCTGCTCGCTGCCGCTCTCGAGGGTCCGGGCACGCCGGTCGTCCGTCCCGCCGTGCGCTCACCGCAACCCGTCGCCTGACCTGTCGCCGTGCTGCGACCCGCGTCCCGTGCTGTTGGAGGAACCCGTGCTGCTCGCTGAGCCCTACCGCCTCGTCACCAACCCGGTGGGCGGGAGCGTGGCGCTGTCCGCGGTCTTCGCGGTCCTGCCGCTGGTGACCCTGTTCGTGCTGCTCGGCGGCCTGCGCGTCAAGGCGTGGCTGTCGGGGGTCATCTCGCTGCTGGTCGCGCTGCTCGTCGCGATCTTCGCGTACGGGATGCCGGTCGGGCAGGGTCTGCTGTCGGCCAGCGAGGGCGCGGTCTTCGGGTTCTTCCCGATCCTCTGGGTCGTCATCAACGCGATCTGGGTCTACAACCTCACGGTCAAGAGCGGGCACTTCGAGGTGCTCCGCCGCTCGTTCGGCAAGGTCAGCAAGGACCTGCGGATCATGGCCGTGATCATCGCGTTCTGCTTCGGCGGTCTGCTGGAGGCGCTGGCCGGCTTCGGCACACCGGTCGCCATCAGCGTCGTCATGCTCATGGGCCTCGGCCTCAAGCCGATCAAGGCTGCGGTCGTCGCGCTCATCGCCAACACCGCGCCGGTGGCCTTCGGCGCGCTCGCGACACCGATCATCACGCTGGCGTCGGTGACGTCGGGTGTGGCGCCCGAGGTGCGCGGGCTCAACGTCGACACGCTCGGTGCCATGGCCGGCCGGCAGACGCCGATCCTCGCCGCGGTCGTCCCGCTCGTGCTCGTGTACGTGGTGGACGGCAAGCGCGGCCTGCGTCAGACCTGGCTGCCTGCGCTCGTCGCCGGTGTCTCGTTCGGCGTCGCGCAGTGGCTGACCGCCAACTACATCAGCGTCCCGCTCACCGACATCGTGGCTTCGCTGGTCGGCGCCGCCGCGGTCGTGGCGCTGCTCAAGGTCTGGCAGCCCGCCGAGACGATCACCGTGGACGAGCGCGACATGGAGCCCGCGACCGCGGGTGGCGGCGGGGGCACCGCGGCCAGGGCGGCCGGGGGCAGCGGTGCTGCCGTCGGCACCGAGGGCGGCCGCGGCGGCGACGACCTCACCACCGTCGACGCGGCGGGCGGCACGACCCGCACCGACGGGGGCCGTGTGGACGACGACGTGCGCGACAGCGGAGGCCAGGTCGCGCTGGCGTACGCCCCGTACCTGATCATCATCGCCATCTTCTCGGTCGCGAACTACGCGCCGATCAAGGCCGCGCTGGCGGTGCCGCCGTGGACGATCAGGTTCCCGTGGCCCGGGCTCGAGGTCCTGACCGCCGCCGGGCGGCCGCAGTCGAGCGCGACCTTCACCTTCAACTGGTTCGCCTCCGCCGGCTCGCTCATGATCCTCGCCGGGCTCGTCACCATGCTGGTACTGAAGGTGTCGGTGGGGCGTGCGCTCAAGACCTACGGCGAGACCCTGTACGAGCTGCGCTTCGCGATCCTCACCGTCATGGCGGTGCTCGGGCTCGCGTACGTCATGAACCAGAGCGGCCAGACCGCCACCCTGGGCGTGCTGCTCGCGGGCACCGGGTACTTCTTCGCCTTCCTCTCGCCCATCCTCGGCTGGATCGGCGTGGCGGTGACGGGATCCGACACCTCGGCGAACGCGCTGTTCGGCGCGCTGCAGGTGCAGACCGCCGGCCGCGTGGGGCTCGACCCGGTCCTGCTCGCCGCCGCCAACTCCTCCGGCGGCGTCATGGGCAAGATGGTCAGCCCGCAGAACCTCGCGATCGCCGCGTCCGCGGTCGGACTGTCCGGCCAGGAGGGCGAGATCTTCCGGCGGGTCATCGGCTGGAGCCTCGTCCTGCTGCTGTTCATGTGCGTGCTCGTCGTGCTGCAGGCCTTCGTCTTCACCTGGATGATCCCCAGCTACTGATCCGTGCCGCCCGAGGCCTCCTCGTCCGCTCCCCGGCGGCGAGGAGGCCTCGCCGCGCCCGGCCCCGCTCGCACGGCTGCTCCGACGCCCTGCCGGCACCGTTAGCGTCGAGGACGTGGGACGGCGCGTGGGGGTGATGGGCGGCACGTTCGACCCGGTCCACCATGGCCACCTCACCGCGGCCAACGAGGTCGCGGCCTGGGCCTCGCTCGACGAGGTGGTGTTCGTCCCGACCGGGCAGCCGTGGCAGAAGGCGTCGCGCGTCGTCAGCCCGGCGGAGGACCGCTACCTCATGACCGTGGTCGCCACGGCCAGCAACCCCCGGTTCACCGTCAGCCGGGCCGACCTCGACCGCGAGGGCCCGACGTACACCGTCGACACGCTCCGCGACCTCCGGCGGGCGTACGGCGACGACGTCGAGCTCATGTTCATCACCGGCGCTGACGCGCTGGCGCAGATCCTCACCTGGCACGCGGCCGACGAGCTCTTCGAGCTCGCGCACTTCGTGGGCGTGAGCCGGCCCGGCTACGACGCGGTCGACCTGTCGCGCTTCCCGCCCGGAGCCGTGTCGCTGGTCGAGGTGCCCGCTCTCGCGATCTCGTCCAGCGACTGCCGCGAGCGCGTACGTCGCGGGTGCCCGCTGTGGTACCTCGTGCCCGACGGCGTGGTGCAGTACATCGAGAAGCGGCAGCTGTACCGGTCCGGCGACCCGGCCGCGGACTGACCGCGGCCTCGTCCCTGGTCGTGCCGACGGGTGCGCCACCACACCGCCGACATGGCGCCGAGGTGAGGGCGCGTCCGGCTGCAGAGAGCGCGGACCGCTCCGCCCGGCCTTAGCCTTGGACCAGCCCGTCCACCTGAGGAAGGACCCGCGCGTGCCCGCGTCCGAGCGAGCCGTCGAGCTGGGACTGGCGGCCGCGCAGGCTGCCGCCGACAAGCTCGCCAACGACATCCTGCTCCTGGACGTGAGCGAGCAGCTGGTGATCACGGACGTGTTCGTCCTGGCAAGCGCGCCCAACGACCGCCAGGTCAAGGCGATCGTGGACGAGGTCGAGGAGCGGCTGCGCGAGCGCGGCGCCAAGCCGGTGCGCCGCGAGGGCACCGAGGAGGGCCGCTGGGTCCTGCTCGACTACGCGGAGATCGTCGTCCACGTGCAGCACCAGGAGGAGCGCGTCTTCTACGCGCTCGAGCGGCTGTGGAAGGACTGTCCGGTCATCCCCTTCGTCGACGCAGACGCCTCGCGCTCCGTCGCCCGCACGTCCGTGGCGCCCTGACGCGCGTTCCGGCGTCCCGCGCCACCGGTCGGCAGCTGGTCCTGCTGCGGCACGGCCGGACGAGCGACAACGCGGGCGGTCGCATCCAGGGGCAGCTCGACACCCCGCTCGACGACGTGGGGCGGCGGCAGGCGCGCGAAGCCGCGCAGTCGCTCGCCGCGCTGCGGCCGGCGGTGCTGGTCAGCAGCGACCTGGTGCGCGCGCGGGACACGGCCCAGGCGGTGCTCGACCAGGGCGGGGGCGCACTCCGTCTCGACCCGCGCCTGCGCGAGCTGCACCTCGGCGCGTGGCAGGGGCTGACGACCGGACAGGCCCGCGAGCGGTTCCCCGAGGAGCACGAGGCCTGGCGCACCGGCCGGGACGTGCCGCGCGGGGGCGGCGAGACGTACCGGCAGGCGGGCGCCCGAGCGGCCGAGGCGGTGCAGGACGTGCTGGCGGACGTACCGGCCGGGGGAGCACTGCTGGCCGTCACCCACGGCGGCACCGCTCGCGCGCTGCTCGGCGTGCTGCTCGAACTGGACCCGGACCAGTGGTGGCGGCTCGCCCCGCTCGGCAACGTGCGCTGCTCGGTGCTCGTGGAGCACCCCCGCGGCTGGCGTCTCGACCGCCACAACAGCGAGCCCGACGGGCTCGTCGCCCCCGACGTGCCGTCGGCATCGGCAGCGGCCGGACCTGTAAGGTAGGCGACCGCACACGGGGCTGTGGCGCAGCTGGTAGCGCACCACACTGGCAGTGTGGGGGTCAGGGGTTCGAGTCCCCTCAGCTCCACCCGTGGCACAGGGCCGGTGACCTGCGCCAAGTTCGGTCACCGGCCCTCTCATGTGCCAAAGGTCGACCGTCCGAGGCCCCGCTCGGTAAGAACTCGGTAGTGGCCGTGGCGTCAGCCGACGAGGACGGCGTCCATGGCAGTCGCGGCCCGTTGCGCGAGCGAGGGCCTGACCTTCATGTATGTGTCCTCGGTCAGCCGCGTCTGCGCGTGTCCGAGCAGTTCCGACACCACCCGGACGGGCACGTCGCCCTCGAGGAGGAACGTGGCTGCCGTGTGTCGGAGATCGTGGATTGTGCGTGCCGGGAGGTCCAGGCTGGCCAGCAGCCGCTGCCAGGCACGGTGGTCGGCCCTTCGGTCCAGGGGCTGACCATTGGCCTGCACGAACACGAGGCCGGTGTCTTGCCACTCGGATCCAGCGTGGGCACGATCACGAGCCTGTGCCTCCCGGTGCGCGCGCAACCGCGGCACGAGTGCGGGGGGAAGCGGTACCTCCCGCCTGCTCCGCGGAGACTTCGGCTCCTCGAACTCCAGCCCGCCCTTGATGCGGTGGAGTCCCCGCGTCACCCTGATGAGGCCGGCGTCGAGGTCCACGTCGTCCCAGGAGAGCCCGAGAACCTCGGACTGACGCAGCGCGGTAGCCACCGCTAGCACCCATCGCACGCCGTTGCGGGTGTCGTCCACCGCACGCATGACGAGGTTGAACTCCTCCTTCGACAGCGGGTTGGGCTGCCGCTTGGCGACGATCTGCGGGGGCTTGACGTGTCTGCAGTAGTTCCGCTTGATCCTCTGCCGGTCATGAGCCAGGCGCAGGGCACCCGACAGCACGGCGTGGATGCGGTTGACGGTGCTCGGAGCGAGCCCGTCCGCGAGCAGGTCCCGGTACATCCCGCTGATGTGTTCCTCTCGAAGGCGGTCCAGGGTGTAGGCACCCAGCCTCGGCTTCAGGTGCCGCCGGATGATCGACTCGTAGCTCTCTGCGGTCCTGGTTCGCAGTGAGGGGACGACCTCGTCCTCAAGCCACTGGTCGAGCCACTTGGCGAGCGTCGGGGGCCTCTCCGAGGCGAGCAGGTCGCCCTCATCCCTGACCCGCTCCAGGCTCTCGAGGACCGCCCTGAGCTCCTTCTTGTTCTTCCGCTGGCGATGCTTGA
>JALYNK010000028.1 GCA_030773235.1 Actinomycetota bacterium
GCAAGCCCTACATCTACGGCGCCTCCGGCCCGAACGCCTTCGACTGCTCCGGCTTCGTGCAGTACGTCTACCGCCAGGTCGGCGTGAGCCTGCCTCGCACCTCCGGCGCGCAGGCCGCGTTCGCCCGCCCGGTGTCCAAGGACGCCAAGCGCCCCGGCGACCTGATCATCATCTCCACGGGCGGCCGCGTCTCGCACATCGCGATCTACGCCGGCGGCAACAAGATGTGGGTCGCCCGTCGCAGCGGGACCACGATCACCAAGCAGACCATCTACACGAGCAACTACCGCGTGGGCCGCGTCGCCTGACGAGCCCCCTCGCACGCTCGCGGCCCTCGGACGGGACTCCCGTCACGAGGGCCGTGGCGCGTCCGGACCGTGGCAGCGCCAGCAGGGCGGCGCTCAGGCCAGCGCGAGGAGCAGGAGCAGCACGACCAGCGCCGCGAGCAGCACCGGTCCGGCGGGCAGTCCGGGCTCCTGGTCGCGCAGGTACTGCCGGGAGAGGCGGCAGGTCGGGTAGCGTGCATCACCCACGCGGCCGCCGCACGCCGCGCAGAGCAGGTCGTCGCCCCGCACCGAGCCCTCCTCACGTCCCGTGACTGGTACCCGTACAACGCGCGAGGACGCTCTGCGCGTCCCCCCTAGACTCGACGCCTGTGATCCAGTTGGAGGGCGTGACCAAGAGCTACGCGACCAGCGGGCCGCCGGCTCTCGCGGACGTCGACCTCGAGATCCCCACGGGGCAGTTCATGTTCCTCGTTGGGCCGTCCGGGTCCGGCAAGTCGACCTTCCTGCGGCTGCTGCTGCGGGAGGACGTGCCCACCCGCGGCCGGGTGGAGATCGACGGCCGGGACCTCACCAAGCTCTCGCGGTGGAAGATCCCCGCGCTGCGCCGCACTATGGGCTGCGTCTTCCAGGACTTCCGCCTGCTGCCCAACAAGACAGTCACGCAGAACGTCGCCTTCGCGCTCGAGGTGATCGGCCGGCCCCGCTCGGTCGTCCAGCAGGTCGTGCCCGAGGTGCTCGACCTCGTCGGCCTGTCGGGCAAGGGCGGCCGGATGCCCGACGAGCTCTCCGGTGGTGAGCAGCAGCGGGTCGCCATCGCCCGCGCGTTCGCCAACCGGCCGGCGATCCTGCTCGCCGACGAGCCCACCGGCAACCTCGACCCGGGGACGAGCATCGGGATCATGCGACTGCTCGACCGGATCAACCGGACCGGCACGACCGTCGTCATGGCCACCCACGACGCCGCGATCGTCGACAGCATGCGGCGCCGGGTCGTCGAGCTCGACGCCGGCCGCATCGTGCGCGACCAGAGCCGCGGCGTCTACGGACACGGCGCCTAGCCCGTGCGCCTGCGCCGGGTCCTGGCCGAGGCCTCCCTCGGGCTGCGCCGCAACCTCGTCATGTCGATCGCCGCGGTGGTCACCGTGGCGGTCTCGCTCGCCTTCGTCGGGGGGGCGCTCCTCGTCCGCCAGACCGTCGCCGAGATCCAGCAGATCTTCTACACCCAGATCGAGATCTCGATCTTCCTCAAGGACGGCATCACCGACCCCCAGCGCACCGAGGTGCGCCAGGTCCTCGAGCGCCAGCCGCTCGTGCAGCAGGTGCTCTACGAGTCCAAGGCGGAGGCGTTCCGGCGCTCCCAGCAGCAGTTCGCCGACCAGCCGGACCTGCTCGCCAACGTCACCGAGGACGCGCTGCCCGAGTCGTTCCGCGTCAAGCTGCGCGACCCCACTCAGTACGACGTCGTCGCGGCCGCGGTGCGCGGGCTGCCCGCGGTCGACCAGGTCGTCGACTACCGGGAGTTCCTCGACGGGCTGTTCCGCATCCTCGACGGCCTGCGCAACGCCGCTCTCGCGACCGCCGGCATCCAGCTCGTCGCCGCCACGCTGCTCATCGCCAACACCGTGCGGGTGGCCGCGTTCAGCCGCCGACGGGAGATCGGGGTCATGCGCCTGGTCGGCGCCACCCGGCTCTACATCGCGCTGCCGTTCCTCGTCGAGGGTGTGCTCGCCGGGCTCGTCGGCGCGCTGCTCGGCGTCGGCCTGCTCCTGCTCGGCAAGCGCTTCCTGCTCGACACCAAGCTCGCCGGGCTGTTCGAGAGCGGTGTCATCCCGGCGGTGAGCACCGCCGACGTGCTGCAGCAGGCTCCGCTGCTCGCCGGGGTCGGCGTGGTCGTCAGCGGCGTCGCCTCGCTGCTCGCCGTCCGCCGCTACACCCGGGTCTGACCGGGCCGACCGGCGCCGACGCGGCCGGTCGTCCTCCTACACTCGGCGCGTGACGATCACGGGACCGACGCGCCGGTGAGCGCGAACAAGGGCCCGGCGCCCGGCACCAAGGGCGCGCCCACGAAGATCGTCGCGCAGAACAAGAAGGCCCGGCACGACTACGCCATCGAGGACACCTACGAGGCCGGGCTCGTGCTCACCGGCACCGAGGTGAAGTCGCTGCGCCAGGGGCGCGCGTCGCTCGTCGACGCGTACGCCGACATCCGCGACGGGGAGGCGTGGCTGCTCGGCGCGCACATCCCCGAGTACGCCGAGGGCACGTGGACCAACCACACGCCCCGACGGATGCGCAAGCTCCTGCTGCACAAGGACGAGATCGTCCGGCTGATCGGCAAGACCAAGGAGAGCGGCGCGGCGCTGGTGCCACTCAGCCTGTACTTCAAGGACGGTCGCGCGAAGGTCGAGGTCGCGCTCGCCCGCGGCCGCAAGTCGCACGACAAGCGGCAGGCGATGGCCGAGCGCGACGCGGCGCGCGAGATCCGCGACGCGATGGGCCGGCACGCCAAGGGCATGCGAGCCGCCCGGCGCTGACCCGCCTGCCGACCGCGCGGTGCTCACCGGCGGACGGCAGCCGCTGCAGCACACTGCGGCATGACCCCGGACAGCCCGGCCGCCGCCGCTCCCACGTACCTGCTCGTCGACGGCGAGAACATCGACGCCACCCTCGGCAACCACGTGCTCGGCGGGCGCCGGCCGGCGCCGGAGGAGCGGCCGCGCTGGGAGCGGGTGCGGGTGTTCGCGCAGGCGGCCTTCGCCGCGGCCGGAACGGGGCCCGACACCGGCAAGCGGGTGACCGGCCTGTTCTTCCTCAACGCCAGCGCCGGCCACCTGCCGCTGCCGTTCATCCAGGCGCTCATGGCGCTGGACTACCGGCCGATCCCGCTGTCCGGCGGTCCGGGCATCAAGGTCGTCGACGTCGGCATCCAGCGCACGCTCGACGCGCTGCGCGACCGGCCCGGCGACGTGCTGCTGGCCAGCCACGACGGCGACTTCCTGCCGCAGATCGAGCCGCTGCTCGACGGGACCCGCCGCGTCGGCGTGCTCGGCTTCCGCGAGTACCTGTCCTCGACGTACACGCCGCTCGTCGAGCGGGGGCTGCAGGTGTACGACCTCGAGGACGACGTGCGGGCGTTCACGACGGTCCTGCCCCGCGTGCGGATCATCCCGCTGGAGGAGTTCGACCCGGTGCGCTTCCTGTAGCGGAGGCCTGGTGGAAGTGCGGGGGGCTGGGTAGCGTTGCCCCCACAGCACGACGACCAGGGGGTGACAGGTCTCGACTCCGGATGTCGAGGCAGGGGAAGCGGGTCGAGGAAGCCGACGATGATCTCGTTAACCATCCGTCGGACACACACAAGCGCCGACAACAGTCCGCGCGCGTACGCCCTCGCTGCCTAGGTAGCAGGAGCGTCGCTGTCAGCCCGGGAGAGCCTCCGGCCCGGGACCTGGCATCGCCAGGAGGACCACTGCGTGCCCCGGCCACGGGGGAGCGCAGTGAACTCACAGTGGCTGAGCCCGTTCCCGACTCGCTGGCGTGATCGGGAGGGCTGAGAAAAGCGCAGTCAGCTGCACCCGGAGAAGCCCTGCTGCGGTGCCGGAGGACGCGGGTTCGATTCCCGCCACCTCCACCGCACGACGAGAGGGGCCCGACCACCGGACGGTCGGGCCCCTCTCGCACGTCCGGCACCTACCGGCCGGACGTGATCAGCCAGTCCTGGCCGGGAGCCGGGTAGCAGCGCCGCGGGTCGCCCTCGTAGCCGTCGGTGAACGCGCGGGTGCGCTCGAAGCCACTGCCGTGCGCCTGCGGCTCCGTGAAGGAAGTGCCCGGCACGTCCCGCGCCGAGAACACCGCGAACGTCGCCTCGTCGAGGTCGCCCGCCTCGAGCAACCCCCGGTCCTGCACGTAGCGCGCCCACGCGCCTGCGAAGCAGTCGGCCTGCAGCTCGCGCAGCACGCCGAGCCGCTCCTGGCGCGGCAGCCGCGCCTGCATCGCGTGGCCGAACTCGTGCGCGAGCACGAACGACGCGGCGAAGTCGCCCGCCCCCACGTAGTACGGGATCATCAGGCCCGTCTCGTCCCAGGCGATGAAGTCGCCCGCCGGGCAGTAGAAGGCGTTGTTCGGCGGCGCCTGCTCACCGGCGCAGTCCGGGCGCGGCCCCTCGTCGCCGCGGTAGTAGCCGTAGCGCGCCGGCGGCGTGTACTGGACGTCGAACCGCTCCGGCAGCGCCCTCGACCAGTACTCCTGCAGCGTGGCGATCGTCGTCTCGAGCGTGGCCTGGTACTCGGCGTAGTCGAACGGCTGGCCCGTGTCCGTGCGGATCTGGCGCCCGCCGACCGGCGCGTTGCGGCTCACCTCGCCGGTCTGCTGCGCGTTGCGCTCCTTGGCCTCCTCGACCGCCGTGCGCACCTGGTCGACGAGCGCGGTCGCCTGGTCCCGGGCACGCGCCACGCTGTCGGCGGCCTGCGAGCACGCGCTGAGCAGGAGCAGAACCACGAGCGCGGTGAGGGCAGCGGTCGGGCGGCAGGCGGGACGGGACACGGGACGCCTCTCTCCGGGGGTCGGGCGTCCGGTCTGTACCCACCGCCTGCGGCCGGGCGACGCTCCGCGCGACCGCCGGCTCCGTGTGCGCGCCGTCGCTAGGGTCGCGACATGAGCGTCGACCTCGACGTGGTGCTGCGGGAGTCGGCCGTACGGCACCCGGACGAGCCGCTGTGCCTGCTGTCGTGCGCGGTCACCACGTGATGAAGGGCTACGACGAGCAGCCGCTCGCCACCGAGGAGGCCCGCGGCGGCTGGTTCCACACCGGCCACCTGGCGTACGCCGACGACTGCCTCCTGTTCGTCGTGGACCGCAAGGACCTCGTCGTCCGGTGCGGGCTCGAGATGTTCCAGGAGCTCCGGAGCGCGTGAGCGCGTGCTGGGCCGTACCGGCCCCCAGCGCCACCGAGCTCGCCGCCGACGTCCGCGCTGGGCGCACCGACCCGGTCGAGCTCGTCGAGCGCGCGCTCGCCCGGCTCGCCGAGTGCGACGGCGAGGTGCGGGCGTTCCTCGAGGTCGACGCGGACGGGGCCCGTCGGCACGCCCGGCGGCTCGCAGCCGAGACCCCGCGCGGGCCGCTGCACGGCGTGCCGGTAGGCGTGAAGGACCTCTTCGACGTGGCGGGGCAGGTGACCCGCGCCGGCTCGCTCGTTCCCGCCGGTCCGCCAGCCGCCGTCGACGCGGTCGCCGTCGCCCGAGTGCGCACCGCCGGCGCGGTGGTGATCGGCCGGACGCGCACGCACGAGTTCGCGTGGGGGATGACGACCCAGTCCGTGCCGCTCGGCGGCACCCGCAACCCGTGGCGGACCGACCGGGTGCCGGGCGGCTCCAGCGGCGGCTCGGCCGCCGCGGTCGCCGCGGGCGTGGTGCCGCTCGGACTCGGCACCGACACCGGCTGCTCGATCCGGCTGCCCGCCGCATGGTGCGGGCTGGTCGGGCACAAGCCGACGCACGGGCTCGTGCCGCTGGGCGGCTGCGTGCCGCTCGCGCCGTCGCTGGACACCGGCGGCGCGCTCGTCCGCACCGTCGCCGACGCCCGGCTGGCGCTCGAGGTCCTCACCGGGCGGCCCCTGCCCGCCCCCGCCCCGCTGGCCGGGCTGCGCCTCGGGCTGGTCACGGCCGCGGTCCCGCACCTGGCGGAGGTGGCGGGACGCGCGGCCGCGGCCGGGCTCGCCGTCCGGGAGGTCCGGCTGCCCCTCGCGGACCGGCTCGTCGAGCTCTACGCCCTCGCCCAGGCACCCGAGGCGCTGGCCTGGCACCGCGGCACGGGCCGCTGGCCCGCCCACGCCGACGCGTACGGCGCCGACGTCCGCGGCCGGCTGGAGCGCTGCGAGGCCCTGCGCGAGGACGAGCTCGCCGAGGGCCGGTCGCTGCGCGGCGAGCTGCGTCGGCAGGTGGCGGCCCTGTTCGAGCAGGTCGACCTCGTGCTCCTGCCCGTCACCGACGCCGGGCCGCCGCGCGCCGTCGAGCCCGACGTGGTGCGGCGTGTGGACGGCGCCGGCCCGCTGCGCGACGCCGTCCTCCCGTGGACCGCGGTCGCCAACCTGTGCGGCCTGCCCGCCTGCTCGGTGCCGGCCGGCCTCGACGCCGACGGCCTGCCCGTGGGCATCCAGCTCGTCGGGCCGCCCGGAGCCGACGCGCACGTCCTCGACGCCGCCGACCTGCTGGCCGTCCCGCTGCGCTGAACCCGCCGGCGGGGGCAGGGGTCACGCGTAGCCCGGCAGCTCCCGCCGGACCTCGGCCTCCACGGGGACGGTCGCTCCGAGCGAGCACAGCACCCCGAGCAGACCCGCGACGACGCGCTGCAGCAGCAGGTGGCGCGGCGGCACGGTGAGCCGCCGCTGGGTGCGGGAGGCGGCGCTGCGGAGGTCGGAGGAGCGCCGCGTCTGCTCCTGCAGCCACGCGCCGGAGAACAGGTAGGCCGGCTCGCGCAGGGGCTGCAGGTACGGGTCCAGCAGCGCGAGGAGCGCGGCCGGTGTCACGGTGCCAGGCCGCAGCAGCGCGCTCCCGGCCGCGAGGTCGAGCAGCGTCCGCGCGTTCCCGTCGCGACCGGCGCGCAGCAGCGGGCCGAGGCGGGCCGGCCAGCCGTGCGGCAGGGCCTCGGTGGCGCCGAAGTCGAGAACGGCCAGCCGGCCGTCGGGCAGCAGCCGGAAGTTGCCCGGGTGCGGGTCGCCGTGGACGCGCCCTGCGCGGCGGGGGCCGGAGAGCAGCAGCCGCACCAGCAGCAGCCCCGCGCGGTCGCGGTCGGCCTGGTCGCCGGTCTCGATCACTCTGGACAGGGGTGTGCCGCCGACCCAGGCGCTGACGAGCACGCGGTCCTCGACGGCGAGCACCTCCGGAACGCAGATGTCGGGGTCATCGCGGTACGCATCGGCGAAGGCGGCCTGCGCGTCGGCCTCCAGGACGTAGTCCACCTCGTCCGCGAGCCGCGTGCGCAGCTCCGCGAACAGCTGCCGGGCGTCGAGCCCGGGTGCGGCGGCGCGCAGGAGCGGGGTGAGCCGTTCCAGCAGGCTGAGGTCGGCGACCAGCGCTCCACCGGCTCCCGGGTACTGGATCTTGACGGCGACGGGTCGGCCGTCCTGCCAGACAGCGCGGTGGACCTGGCCCGATGCTCGCCGCGGCGACCGGTCGGGGATCGAACTCGCGGAACAGCCGGCGCCACCCGGCCGGGAAGGACCGTTCGAGCTGGGCGGAGACGAGGGGAGCGGGCATCGCCGGGGCGGCCTCCTGCAGCGCGACCAGGGCCTCGCGGTACGGGCCCGCGAGCTGCTCGGGCAGGGCGGCCTCCATGGCCGACAGCGCCTGACCGACCTTCATCGCGCCGCCCTTGAGCTCGCCGAGCGTGGCGAACAGCTGCTCGGCCGTGCGCGCCTGCACCTGCGCGGCGACCGCCTCACCCGGAGCACCACCGAGACGCCTGCCGAGAGCGAGTGCGGAGCGTGCGGCGTGCGCGGCCGGGAGCGCCGCGAGCCGGGCCGTCCGCGTGAGGCGTCCGCGCGGCGGACCGGCGTCCGCAGGGGGTGCGCTCACCGCAGGCCCGGACGCGCCCGCAGCGCGAGTGCGGTCGCGGCAGGGCTCGGCCGCTGTCGTCCTCGCCGCCAGGCGTGGCCGGCGTACGTCGCGTGGGCGAGCAGGACCCCGAGCAGAGCCAGCAGCTCTGCCAGTGCCAGCCAGCCCAGTGGAGCTGATGCGTAGCCCGAGACGACGTCCCCGGGCGGCTCGAGCGCACCGGGAGCCAGGTGCACCGCGGCCAGGAAGACCGCGCCGCCGCCCGAGAGCAGCAGCCATGACCCCGGTCCGACCCGCCCGGAGCGGGACAGGGCCAGCCCGAGCAGCAGCAGCGGGTACACGACCAGGCTGTACGTGAACGGCGTGACCTCCTCGGTCAGCGGCCAGCCGACGTGCGTGCCGCGCACGAGGTGGTCGAGGTGGTGGCCCAGCGACAGGACCGCGGCGAGGAGGATCAACCGGTACGCGGGCGCTCCTGCCGGAGTCGGGGACACCGTCGGGACGCCGCCGCTCACGACGACCTGCTCCCGCGGGCGGCGGCGCGGACGGGCCGGGCCAGGCAGGCACCCCAGCCCAAGGCGGGCCACACCGGCCACGGGTACCAGCCGCCGCCCGCGACGCCGACGCCCAGCCACACGGTGACGAGCAGGAGCATCACCGTCAGGTAGGCGGCCACGTGCGCTCCGGCGCCCGGGGTCCGCGGCTCCGGCGCCCGCGGGGGCAGATCGGCGGCGACGGCGGCCAGCTCGGCGTGGGTGGTGCTCGCCCACACCTGCCCCAGCCGCTCGTCGAGCTCGTCGAGGCGCAGGTAGCCGCCGGCGGCCGCGTCGCCGAGCACCTCGGCTGTGCGCTGCCGGTCGACGTCGCCCACCCGGGCGTCGGCGCCCCGGGAGTCACTGCCGGGCGGCTCGGCCCCGCGCGCCGGCCCGGCGAGGACGACGGCTCCACCCCGGTGCTCCGCGGCCCGACGTCGGTAGGTCTGGCAGGACATGGCGCCTCCTCCGTCCACTGTGGACAGCAGGAAGCCTGCACCCTCTACTGTGGACGGTCAAGAGCGGTGGGAGGACCGGTGCGCGGGACGTGAACTCGACCTCGGCGTCACTGCTCGGACTGCTCGACGCGAGCGGCGGCGAGCTGACCGGCGGCGAGCTGGTGCGCGTCGCGCAGCAGCGCATCGGCCAGTTCTGGAGCCTGACGCGCAGCCAGGTCTACCGGGAGCTGGCCGCGCTGGAGCGCGAGCAGCTCGTCCGTCCGGGCACCCCGGGACCGCGTGAGAGCCGGCCGGTGCAGCTCACCGCAGCAGGCCGCTCGGCGTACCGGGAGTGGCTGCTGGAGCACCTGCCGTCGGACACGATCCGCATCCCGGTCCTGCTGGCGGTCGCCCTCGGCGGCGCCCTGGAGCCGGCGGCGCTGGCGCAGGTGCTGACCAGGAGCCGGGACGAGCACCGCGCGCGCCTGGAGGAGTACCGGCGGCTCGACGCCCAGCTCGCGGAGCTCGAGGGCGGCGAGCCCTGGGCGCGCGCCACCCTGTCGTTCGGCATGAACTACGAGGAGGCGGTCCTGCGCTGGTTCAGCACCCTGCCGCCCGAGGTACGCCCGGCCTGACGTGAGGCACAGGCCCGCGCCGCGGGTCGCGGGTCAGCGGGCGCGGGTGTCGTTGGTCCCGTCCGGATAGCCGGGCGGCGCGAGCGCGACGTACGACCCGGGCGAGGCGGTGCTCGCGTCGCTGTCCTCGCTCTTCTCGCCGTGCTCGATCCCGTCCTCCGGGCTCGGCGCCTCGCCGACCATCACCGCCGGGTACGTCATCCCGGGCGGGGTCCCCGGCACCGGCACCGGAGGCACGGCCGGCCCCGGGAGCTGGCCCGGCACGGCGCGGGCGACCGGCGCGCCGCTCGTCGCGTCAGCCTGCACCGCCTGCTCGACCGGTGCGCGCCCGTCGGTGGCCCTCTCGTCGGTGGCGGTCTCGCCGGACGACGCCGCGCCGCTCGGGGA
>JALYNK010000029.1:0-1254 GCA_030773235.1 Actinomycetota bacterium
GCTCCGGGCTGCTCACGGCAGGCGCGGCGGACGCGCCGGCACCTGCGGCCGGGCCGGGGACGAGGCCGACCACCGCGGCGGTCGCCAGGCCCACGACAGCGGCGGCGAGCTCCGCCGTACGCGCCCTGCGCCCCCGTTCCACGCCCTCTCCTCGACCGGGAGGAGGCCGCGGTTGAGCGGTAGCGTCCGCCGGACGCGGAGGTCGGCGGGTGGGGGCGCGGTGCGGATCGGTGTGCTGACGGGCGGCGGCGACTGCCCCGGGCTCAACGCGGTGATCCGTGCCGTGGTGCGCAAGGGCGTCAACGTGCACAGGCACGAGTTCGTGGGCTACCGCGACGGGTGGAAGGGACCGCTCGACGGCGCCAGCCAGCCGCTCGGCATCGCCGAGGTGCGCGGGATCCTGCCGCGCGGCGGGACGATCCTCGGCTCGTCGCGGACCAATCCGCTCAAGATCGAGGACGGCGTCGACCGGATCCGCGACAACCTGCAGGCGGCCGGCGTCGACGCGCTCATCGCGATCGGCGGCGAGGACACGCTCGGCGTGGCCACGGCGCTGTCGGCGCAGGGGCTGCCGGTCGTCGGCGTGCCGAAGACGATCGACAACGACCTGGGCGCGACCGACTACACGTTCGGCTTCGACACCGCGGTGAGCATCGCCGTCGACGCGATCGACCGGCTGCACACCACCGCCGAGTCGCACAGCCGGGTGCTGATCTGCGAGGTGATGGGGCGGCACGCCGGCTGGATCGCGCTGCACTCCGGCATGGCCGGCGGCGCGAACGTCATCCTCATCCCCGAGCGGCCGTTCGACATCGAGCAGGTCTGCGAGTACGTGGAGCGGCGGTTCGCGCAGTCGTACGCGCCGATCCTCGTGGTGTCCGAGGGGGCCGTGCCGCGCGAGGGGCAGATGGCGGTGCAGCAGGACGCGCCGCTCGACGCGTTCGGGCACGTGCGGCTCGGCGGCATCGGGCACCGGCTGGAGCGCGAGATCGAGGACCGGACGGGCAAGGAGGCGCGGGCCACGGTGCTCGGGCACGTGCAGCGCGGCGGCTCGCCCACGGCGTACGACCGGATCCTCGCCACCCGGTTCGGTCTGCACGCCGTCGACGCGGTGTCCGACGGGGACAGCGGGGTCATGGTCGCCCTGCGCGGGACGGACATCGTCCGCGTACCGCTCGAGGAGGCGACCCGGGAGCTCAAGACGGTGCCGCTGGAGCGCTACGCCGAGGCCGAGGTCTTCTTCGGCTAGTCGGG
>JALYNK010000029.1:1354-9722 GCA_030773235.1 Actinomycetota bacterium
GCGGGGTCATGGTCGCCCTGCGCGGGACGGACATCGTCCGCGTACCGCTCGAGGAGGCGACCCGGGAGCTCAAGACGGTGCCGCTGGAGCGCTACGCCGAGGCCGAGGTCTTCTTCGGCTAGTCGGGTCGGGCCGCTTCCCAGCGGGACCTGGCCGGGCTACTGGCGCTGCAGCGCGTCGCGCCACAGCTGGGCGGACCGCTCCGTGAACCCCACGAGCAGCACCCGCTCCACCTGCGTGCGCGCGCTGCGCAGGGCCCGGACCGACACCTCCGCCGCCTCCTCGGGCGGGTAGCCGTACACGCCGGTCGAGATGGCGGGGAACGCGACCGAGCGGGCACCGACCTCGTCGGCGCGCGCCAGCGACGCGGTGTACGCGGACGCGAGCAGCTCCGGGTCCTCCGGGCTGCCGCTGTGCACCGGCCCGACGGCATGGACCACCCACTTCACCGGGGCGAGGTCGAACGCCGGCGTGACCACCGCAGAACCCGGCGGACAGGGCGCCAGCGCTCGGCAGGCCCGCAGCAGCTCGGGCCCGGCGGCGTCGTGAACCGCGCCGTCCACCCCGCCCCCGCCCCGCAGCGCGGAGTTGGCCGCGGTCACGACCGCCTCGACGGGCTGCCGGGTGATGTCCCCTCGGACCACCTGGATGTCCATCCCGGCAGCGTGGCACGGGGGTCCGACAGCGCACTCCGCACCGCCCCGCCCCGATCAACAGGAGATGGTGGGTCGAGGACCGGTGGCACGTCGACCGGGGCGGCGACGGATCGCCAGCGGAGCGGCTCGACGGGGCCCGGTCGTACGGCCTGCCGGGGCTACTCGAACAGGCCGTGGTCCACCCGACGACCGGCGGCGGCCTCGGCCCGCCCCCGCTCGGCTCGGCGGCGCACGATCACGACGAGGTCGACAGCCGCGACGACGGCCAGGACGACGAGGACCACGCCGAGCAGGGTGAAGTCGGCGCCGAAGGCCAGCACGGCGAGCGCGGTGCAGGCGACCAGGCCGAAGCCGGCCAGGACGAGACGGAGGTTGAGGGCGCTCTCGGCAGGGGGCGCGGAGGAAGGCATGGCGAGCACGTGCCCGCTCCCGCGCGACTGCACCGCTGATCAGCCCCGCCGACCCGACCTAGGCTGGAGCGCGTGACCGCTCCGGCCGATCTCGACACCTGGCGGGGCCTGCCCGCCGCACAGCAGCCGACGTGGCCCGACCGGGCCGCCGTCGCCTCGGTGTTCCGCGTGCTGTCGGAGGTCCCGCCGCTCGTGCAGCCGGGGGAGTGCGACGTCCTGCGCGCCCAGCTCGCCGCCGTCGCCCGCGGCGAGGCCTTCCTGCTGCAGGGCGGTGACTGCGCGGAGACGTTCGCCGCCAACACCGCCGAGGGCATCCGCGGCAAGGTGCGCACCCTGCTGCAGATGGCCGTCGTGCTGACCTACGGCGCGAGCGTCCCCGTGGTCAAGGTGGGTCGGCTCGCGGGGCAGTACGCCAAGCCGCGCAGCGCCGATGTCGAGGCGAGCACGGGGCTGCCGAGCTACCGCGGCGACGCCGTCAACGAGCTGCACGGCGACCGCACCCCGGACCCGCAGCGCATGGTCCGGGCGTACGCCAACAGCGCCGCGACGCTGAACTACATGCGTGCCATGTCGAGCGACGGCAGCGCGGACCTCGCCGCCGTGCACGACTGGAACACCGCGTTCGTCGCCAGCAGCCCCGCGGGGCACCGCTACGAGGCGCTGGCCCGCGACATCGACCGGGCGCTCGCGTTCATGCGCGCGTGCGGGCTCGACCTCGAGCACCTCGCCGAGACCCACGGGACGCAGCTGTTCTCGAGCCACGAGGCGCTGCTCATGGAGTACGAGCGCGCGCTCACCCGCACGGACGAGGCGAGCGGCCTGCCGTACGACCTGTCGGCGCACCTCGTGTGGGTGGGGGAGCGCACCCGGCAGCTCGACGGCGCGCACGTCGAGCTGCTCAGCCGGATCGCCAACCCGATCGGGGTGAAGCTCGGACCGAAGGTCACGCCGGAGGAGGCGGTCGCGCTCTGCGAGCGGCTCGACCCGGCGCTGCAGCCCGGTCGGCTGACGCTCATCACCCGGCTCGGCGCCGGCCGGGTGCGCGACCTGCTGCCCGGCCTCGTCCGGGCCGTCGAGGGCGCCCGCGGCCCCGGCAGCGTCGTCTGGGTCTGCGACGCGATGCACGGCAACACCACCGAGACGCCGAGCGGCTACAAGACCCGCCACTTCGACGACGTCATGGACGAGGTCCGGGGCTTCTTCGAGGTCCACGCCGCGCTCGGCACGCACCCCGGCGGGGTGCACGTCGAGCTCACCGGCGACGACGTGACGGAGTGCCTCGGCGGGGCGTACGAGCTCACCGACGCCGACCTGGCCGGGCGGTACGAGACCGCCTGCGACCCGCGGCTCAACAACGGCCAGAGCCTCGAGCTCGCGTTCCTGCTCGCCGAGATGCTGCAGCGCCGCCGGGCCGACCGACCGGCCCGGTAGCGGTGCGCCCCGTCGACCTGCGCAGCGACACCCTCACCCGGCCGACGGCCGGGGTGCGGGCGGCGATGGCCGCGGCGGAGGTCGGCGACGACGTGTACGGGGAGGACCCGTCGGTCGACGCGCTGGAGGAGCGGGTCGCCGGGCTGCTCGGTCACGAGGCCGCGGTGTTCGTGCCGAGCGGGACCATGGGCAACCAGATCTGCCTGCAGCTGCTCGTGGCTCCGGGCGGCGAGCTCGTGTGCGACGCGGACGCGCACGTCGTGACGTACGAGCACGGCGCCGCGGCCGCGCTCGGCGGGATCCAGACGCGGACGACGCCGCCCGGGCGGCTGACCGCTGAGGTCCTCGAGCCGTACCTGCGTCCAGCGGGCTGGGGGACCGTCGCCACGAGCGCGGTCGCCGTCGAGCAGACGCACAACCGGTCCGGCGGCACGGTGCACCCGCTCGCCGATCTGCGCGCGCTGCGCGACCTCACCCGCGCGTACGGGATGGCGCTGCACTGCGACGGCGCGCGCCTCTGGAACGCCTCCGTCGCCACCGGCGTCCCGCTGGCGGAGTACGGCGCGCTGTTCGACACGCTGTCGGTCTGCCTGGCCAAGGGGCTCGGCGCGCCGGTCGGGTCGCTCGTCGTCACCGACGCCGCCCGGGCGGACCGGGCGCGCGTGCTGCGCAAGCGGATGGGCGGCGGGATGCGGCAGGCCGGCGTGATCGCCGCCGCGGGGTCGTACGTGCTCGAGCACCACCTCGAGCGGCTCGCCGACGACCACCGGCGCGCCGCGCTGATCGGCGCGGCGCTCGGCGTCGCGCCGGAGACGAACCTCGTGCCGCTCGACCTGCGCGGCACCGGGTGGGACGGTCCGGCGCTCGCCGCCGCCGCCCGCGAGCGGGACGTGCTGATCTCCGTGGTGGGGCCGACCCGTGTGCGGCTCGTGACCTCGCTCGAGGTCGACGACGCGGGCGCGAAGCACGCCGCCGACGTCGTGGCCGGCCTGCTGGACCAAGTGCCCTGACAGCCGCGGTCCGACGCGCCGGAGTGCCTGAGCCACCCGGACGGCTCGCCTCCGATCGCCTCTCGCGCAGCCGGCGGGCCGTGCGGTCGCGCCCTAATGCTCACCATCGCCGGCGGCCTGTCCAGCCTGGCGAGTCACAGTCCGACTCGACCCGTGATCTTGTGTCGCTCGACGTTCGCCTTATGGGGCTGTTCGTCATGAAGCGTGGTGGGGCTTGCTGACCCGTAGGTCGACCTGGGCTCCGGGCACCACGCCGACGAGCTCAAGACCTTCGTCGATCTACACCACGTCCGGGACGTCACCATGGTTCGCCCGGCGGTCAGCGCCGGCTGCGGCGCCGCTGCCGCCCGTTGAGGAGGGCGCGTAGCAGACGTCCGCTGCGTTCGCGGCTGGGCCGCCCTGGCCCTTGGCTGCTGCGCAGGCGGGTACCGGGGAGCACCAGGGGCGCCATGGGGCGGCGGCCGATCCGAGGGCGTGGCAGCCGGGGGTGCTGCCGCACGCGGACGCGGGCGACGGCGGCGAGCACGGTGGGGACGCGTACGTTGCTGATCATGAGGGCGCTGAGCAGAGCTGCGCCGACGAGGACGGCGACGTGCGGGGCCCACAGGGTCAGGAGCATGAGCAGTCCGCCGGCCGCGGGCGTGGGCAGCCCGATGAACAGACCGGGTTGCTGCACGAGGGGGAAGCGGGCCAGCCGCCAGGCGCCGGTGAGCAGGAAGCCGCAGGACATCAGCAGGCCGAGCGCCGGCAGCTGTGGTCGCAGGGCGTGGTAGGTCGCGAACGCTGGGACGACGCAGAAGCACACCAGGTCGGTGAGCGAGTCCAGCTGCGCGCCGAAGGTGCGGTCACCGCCGGCGCGGCGGGCCAGCGCGCCGTCCACGCCGTCGAGGACCGCGGCGAGCAGCACCAGCACCACGGCCAGCGCGAGGTGGATCGGGACCAGCATCAGAGCGAGGAACCCGCCTGTGAGGCTGAGGCTGGTGACGAGGTTCGCCAGCCTCAGATGCTCACGCACGGGGGGGCGCTGCTTGCCGCAGGCGGGCCAGGGGGGTGACGCCGGCGCGCACCCGGGTGCCGCGGGACACCAGCACGTCTACGGCGTCTGGGGGCAGGAGCACGTCGGTGCGCGATCCGAAGTGGATCAGCCCGAGGTGCTGCCCGGCGACCACTCGGTCTCCCACCCCGACCCAGTTGCTGATGGTCCGGGCCAGTGCGCCGGCGACCTGCACCACAACGACCGGCCCTGCTGGGCCGTGCAGGGCCAGGCGGTTGCGCCGGTTGTCCTGAGCTCCGCTGGTCAGCGCGGGCGCGAAGCCGTGCCCGAGCTGCTCCATGTCGGTGATGTGACCGGTCACGGGGCTGCGGTTGACGTGGACGTTGTGCAGCGACAGGAACACCGTGATCCGGGTGCCGCGCCCGGAGGGCAGCCAGGGCTCGGTCACGTCGTGGTCCACGCCGGTGACGAACCCGTCCGAGGCGGCGTAGACCAGCGAGGGGTCCTGCGGCAGGGGTCGCTGCGGATCGCGGAAGAACCCCAGCACGCTCGCCGCCACGGCCAGCAGCGCCCAGCCGCTGCGGCGCCGACCGGACAGCACCAGCGGCACCCCGGCCACCAGGGGTGGGAGGACGTAGCGACGGGCCAGCGGCCAGGTCCGGCGGCTCACGGCGCCGCCGTCGGCTCGGCCGGAACTGTGGGTCTGGGGTCACGGCAGGCGAACAGGAATGCCGGCGGCACGTTCAGCAGCGACACGCGTCGGGTCAGCGAGCCGAACAGCCGCGACAGCTCGGCCGTGAGCAGCGGCGAGTACTGCAGCACCAGCAGCACCCCGCCGGGCGCCAGCACGCGCGCGGTGCGCTCCAGGATCAGCCGGCCGACGCCGGCCGGCAGCGAGGTGAATGGCAACGCCGACACCACCACCTGCGGCCGTCGCCCGTTCAGCACCTCCGGCAGGCCCTCGGCCGATCCGGCGACCACCCGCAGCCGCGGGTCCGGCAGCGTGCGCTGCAGCCCGTCCGCCAAGCGCGAGTCGATCTCGAACGCGATCAGCTCCGCCTGCGGCCCCAGCCGGTCCAGCACGGCCGCGGTGTACGCCCCGGTCCCGGCGCCCAGCTCCACCACCAGCCGGGCCTGCTCGAACTCCGCCAGGTCCAGCATGTCCCGCACCGCCCGACCCGAGGTCGGCAGCACCGCCCCCACCCGCCGCGGATGCGCCAGGGCCGAGCGGAGAAACCGCAGTCTCTGGGTCAGGTCACTGGCCACGTGCCGCCTTCCGGACGCTCGAGCACGACCTGCTGACACAGCGTGCCCGCCTCGTGAGGCAAAGCAGCCCCGCACTCATGCTCCACCGGAGCAGGCGGCCGCCCACGAGGGGGTACTGACTCTGTCTCGGCTGCGAGCCGACCGCCTCCGCCTACGGGTCCGCCAGGGCAGCGCCGGCTGTCGCGGTACCGACCTTGCCCCGCTCGCGACGCCTCGACCAGCCGACCCCGCGACAGATCCGCTATCGGGGCTGCTGCTCGTCGCCTTCACCGTGACTACGTTCCAGGCGGCGTCGGTGGTGCGCGATGCTGTTCCACCTGACGGCCATGGCCATGCAGCACGTCCTCGGCCCTGCCGCCGTCCGGCGCGGAGGTCGCCCCACCGCTCCAGCAGTGCTTGGCGGGCCATCGATCGCGCGCTCTTCACCGGTAGTCGTAGGCCAGATGATCTCGTTGTGGCGACTCGGCGCGCTGGTGCACGAAGCCGACCTGGACGACGGCCGCTACGACGCGCCCGAGGCACCTGGCTTCGACCTCGCCCTGCGAGGACTGTCCATGGTCGTGCCCGACGAGCGCGTGCTGGAGCTGACCGGCCCGCTGTTCGACGGCGCCTATGAGTTCTGCCACCGCGAGCTGCTGCTTGGGAAGGAACCGGCATGACCCGTCCCGGTGACACGCCGCAGCCGGCCCCGGCCGACGCCTCAGCACCGCCAACGGCCAGGCTCGAGCCAGCCCGTCGGCGCGAGGACGTGGTGCCGTTCGGCGACGCGGTGCGCACCTGGTTCGCGATCTCGCTGCAGACGTTCGGCGGTCCCGCCGGCCAGATCGCGGTCATGCAGCGCACGCTGGTCGAGGAGAAGCGCTGGATCGGCCAGCGCCGGTTCCTGCACGCGCTGAGCTACTGCACGCTGCTCCCGGGCCCGGAGGCGCAGCAACTGGCGATCTACGTCGGGTGGTTGCTCAACGGGTTGCGCGGGGGCCTGGTCGCCGGGTCGTTGTTCGTCCTGCCCGGGGTCGTGGCGCTGCTCGCGCTGTCCGCGCTCTACGTCGGCGCCGGCGACAGCACGCTGGTCGGGGCGCTGTTCGCCGGGCTGGCGCCGGCGGTCCTCGCGATCGTCGTGCAGGCCGTCCTGCGCGTCGGCGGACGGGCGCTCGGCCATCCCGCGCTGGTCGGGCTCGCCGTCGCCGCCTTTGGCGCTCTGTCGGTGTTCGGCGTGCCGTTCCCGGTCGTCATCGCCGCCGCCGCGGCGGTCGGCTGGGGGCTCGGCCGGTGGGCGCCGCGGACCGTCCGCGGCGGCGGCGGCCACGGCAAGGACGACGGGCCGGCCCCGCTGATCCCCGACGACGCCCTGCACACCGAGCGGCCGAGCACCCGCCACGCGTTGACCGTGCTCGCCGTCGGCCTGGTCGTGTGGGCAGTGCCCGTCGCCGCGGTCACCGTGCTGGCCGGCTCCGACAGCGTCTACACCCAGCAGAGCCTGTTCTTCTCCGGCGCTGCGCTCGTCACGTTCGGCGGCGCGTACGCCGTGCTCGCCTACGTCGCCCAGCAGGCCGTGCAGGTCTACGGCTGGCTGGGGCCCGGTGAGATGGTCCGCGGCCTCGCGCTCGCCGAGACCACCCCCGGCCCGCTGATCATGGTCGTGCAGTTCGTCGCGTTCCTCGGCGCCTACCGCGACCCGGGCGGGCTCGACCCGTGGCTCGCCGCGCTGATCGCCGCGCTGCTCACCACCTGGGTCACGTTCGTCCCGTGCTTCGTCTTCATCTTCCTCGGCGCCCCCTACGTCGAGCGGCTGCGCGGCAACCACGGCCTGTCCTCGGCTCTGGCCGGCATCACCGCCGCCGTCGTCGGCGTCATCGCCAACCTCGCGCTCTACTTCGCCATTCACACGCTGTTCGCCGCCACCTCCCGCACCGACTGGGGCCCAGTCGCCCTCGAGCTGCCCGACCTGACCAGCCTCAAGCCGCTGCCCCTGGCCATCGCCGTGCTCGCCGCCGTCCTGCTCTTCCGCGTCAAGTGCTCAGTGCTGCGCACCCTCGGCGTCTGCGCACTGCTCGGCCTCACTGCCGGCCTCGTCGGGCTTCCGGTGACCTGAGCACAGAACCCGACACCCACCAGCCTGCCCAGACGGCACCGCACCGGCGCAGGTTGAGACCGAGCAGCGGCTGGCCGACAAGCGCTGATCCTTCGCGGCCAAGTACCGCTGCGGCTCACAGTGCGCTCCTGACCCGATGAGCGTTGCCGTCCCCGTAGGAGGTTCGACTACCGGGACGGCGGCAGCTCGGCTCGGGAGGTCGACGCGGCACTGCGGTTCACGAACGCTTTCACCGCACCATGACGGCCGGCTGGGCCTTGCGCCGGCTCTACCTCAGCGAGTCAGCCCGACGACACGCCCTACCGGCCTGGCTGCACGACTACAACCATCACCGGTTCCACACCCCGATCGGCAAGGTCCCATCCATCAGCAGGTTGACCAACTGCCTGGGCAGTCCGGCTAGGCGAGCCGCGCCGCGAGGCCTGCCCGGACCGCGGGCCACTCCTCGCGCACGATGCTGAACACGACGGTGTCGCGGAACGTCCCGTCCTCGCGCCGCAGGTCGCGGC
>JALYNK010000030.1 GCA_030773235.1 Actinomycetota bacterium
GTGCAGCGCCACGCGGGTGGCGCGGGCCGAGACGCCCACCACGACGGGCACCCGCCCGGCAGCGGCGGCCAGGTAGCGTCGCAGCACCACCTCGCGCTCGTCGTCGAGCAGCCGGGCTGCCTCGCCCATGATCCCGAGGATCGTCAGGCCGTGCGCGCCGGCCTGCAGGTAGCTCTCGACGAGCGCGTCGATGCCGCCCTGGTCGACGTCACCGGCGTCGGTGAACGGCGTGAGCGTGATGGGGTAGACGCCGGCCAGCGCGGCCACGGGGCCTCCTCGGTCGTGCGGAGCGGGGGTCAGGCGGTCGTGCCGGGCCCGGCCACCACACCGTCGCCGGCGAGCCGGGCGACGTCGTGGTCCGCGTACCCCAGCTCGGCGAGCACCTCCGCGGTGTGCTCGCCCAGCAGCGGCGGGTGCCGGGCGGCGCGCGGCGGGGTGCGGCCCAGCTTGACCGGGCTGGCGACGAGCGGCAGGTCGCCGAGCAGCGGGTGCGGCACGCTCCAGACCATGTCGCGGGCGGCCGTCTCCTCGGCCGCCAGCGCCTGCACGACGCTGCGCACCGGGCCGACCGGGACGCCCCGCTCCTCCAGCCGGGCGGCGAGGTCGTCGCGGCGGTGCTCGCGCACGAGCGCCTCCAGCACCGGCAGGAGCTGCTCGCGGGCCGCTACGCGCCGGTCGTTGGTGGCGTACGCGGGGTCGTCGGCCAGCTCGGGCCGGCCCAGCACCTCGCAGAACGACCGGAACTGGCGGTCGTTGCCGACCGCTACGACGAGGTCGCCGTCGGCGGCCGCGAGGAGCTGGTACGGGACGATGCTGGGATGCGCGTTGCCGAAGCGCGGCGCGTCCGACCCGGTGAGCAGCACGGCGCTCGCGACGTTGGCGAGCATCGCCAGCTGGCTGTCGTACAGCGCCAGGTCGATCTCCTGGCCCTGCCCGCTGCGCGCCCGCTCCGCGAGCGCCGCCTGCACGGCGATGACCGCGTAGAGCCCGGTGAACAGGTCGGTCAGGGCGACCCCCACCTTCATCGGGGCGCCCTCGCGCTGACCGGTGATGCTCATCAGGCCGCCGACGGCCTGCAGCACGAAGTCGTAGCCGGGGCGGTCGGACGCCGCGCCGTAGCCGGAGATCGCGCAGTGCACGACGTCGGGCCGCAGCCGCCGCACCTGGTCGTACGACAGCCCGAGCTTGCGGGCCGAGCGCGGCAGCAGGTTGTGCACCACGACGTCGGCGCGGGCGACGAGGCGCCCGGCGACCTCGCGGCCCGCGTCCGTGCCGAGGTCCACGGCGACGGAGCGCTTGTTGCGGTTGGCGCACAGGTAGTAGGCGCTCTCGCCGGAGCGGAACGGCGGCCCCCAGCGGCGCGTGTCGTCGCCGCCGCGGACGTGCTCGACCTT
The DNA here is from genome assembly GCA_030773235.1 of Actinomycetota bacterium. Lineage (GTDB taxonomy): Bacteria > Actinomycetota > Actinomycetes > Mycobacteriales > SCTD01 > JALYNK01. The sequence continues at coordinate 1,395 of JALYNK010000030.1, forward strand.
GACGACGTCCGCTCCCAGGTCGCCGAGCGTCATGGTGGCGAACGGCCCGGCGAGCACCCGGGTGAAGTCCGCGACGACGACGCCCGCCAGCGGGCCGGGGGGCGCGCTCGCGGCGGGGGACGGCGGAGCCACGGCCGGAACCTATCGCCGGGCCGCGTCCGCGGCGCCGTGCGGGCGGGCGAGGGCGACGAGGCGGGGTCGGGCAGGATGACCGCGGGAGGATCGGCAGAGCGGCAGCAGCATGACGAGGGGGAGCGCGGCGGGTGGCCCGGCAGACCAGGTACGGCGTCGTCGGCGGGGGCATCGTCGGAGCCGCCGTCGCCCGGCGGCTGCTGCAGGTCGACCCCGCGGCCGCCGTGACGCTGTTCGAGAAGGAGCGCACCCTCGCCGCCCACCAGACGGGCCGCAACAGCGGGGTCGTGCACGCCGGGCTCTACTACACGCCGGGCTCGCTCAAAGCGACGCTGTGCCGGCGCGGCGTCGCGATGCTGCGCGACCTGTGCGCCGCCGAGGCCATCCGCTACGACGAGTGCGGCAAGGTGCTCGTGGCGACCGACGCGGCGGAGCAGGCCCGTCTCGGCGCGATCCAGGAGCGGGCGCGCGCCAACGGCGTGCCCGGTGTGCGGGTGCTGTCGGCCGGCGAGCTGCGGGAGCGGGAGCCGCACGTGCGGGGGGTCGCGGCGCTGCTGTCGCCCACCACCGCCATCGCCGACTTCCCGGAGGTCACCCGCCGGCTGGTCGCCCGGGCGCAGCAGGTCGGCGCCACGGTGCGCACCGGCTTCGAGGTGCGGTCGCTGCAGCAGCACGGCGACGAGGTCCTGGTCGGCGGGCCCGACGACGCCGTCCCCTGCGACCTGGTGATCCTGTGCGCCGGGCTGCAGTCCGACCGGGTGGCGGAGCTCGCGGGCGACCCGCCGTACCCGCGCATCGTGCCGTTCCGCGGCGAGTACTACCTGCTGCGCCCGGAGCGCCGGCACCTGGTGAAGGGCCTCGTCTACCCGGTGCCCGATCCGCGGTACCCGTTCCTCGGCGTGCACCTCACCCCCCGGGTCGACGGCGAGGTCCTCGTCGGGCCCAACGCCGTGCTGGCGCTGGCCCGCGAGGGCTACCGGTGGACCGACGTGTCCCTCGCCGACCTGCGCGAGACCGCGGCGGCGGACGGCTTCCGGCGATTCGCCCGCACGCACTGGCGCACCGGGGTGCGGGAGATGGCCGGCTCGCTGAGCACGCGCCGCTTCGTCGCCGCCGCCCGCCGGTACGTGCCCGAGCTCACCGTGCAGGACGTGCTGCCGGGGCCGAGCGGCATCCGGGCGCAGGCGATGGATCCGGACGGGTCGCTGGTCGACGACTTCCGCATCAGCCGGCGCGGGCAGGTGGTGTCGGTGCGCAACGCCCCGTCGCCGGCCGCCACCTCGTCGCTGGCCATCGCCGAGCACGTCGTCGAGCTCGCGCTCGGTAGACAGGGGGCGCTCGGTAGACAGGGCGCACTCGGCGGACAGGGGGCGCTCGACAGGGGCGGGGCGCTCGAGAGGCCGGGGGGCTGAGGATGGACCTCGGGTTGGCCGGCCGCACGGCCGTGGTCTGCGGATCCACCTCGGGCCTGGGTCTCGCCGTGGCCCGCGCGCTCGCGGCCGAGGGGGCGCAGGTGGTGGTGTCGGGGCGCCGCGGCGACGCCGCGCGGGCGGAGGCGGCGCGCCTGCCGTCCGCGCTGGGCGTCGAGGTCGACCTCGCCGACCCCGAGGGCCCGGCGCGCCTCGTGGAGGAGGCCCGCCGGTGCTTCGGCGTGGTCGACGTGCTGGTGCTCAACGCCGGAGGGCCGCCGCCAGGCCCGGCCGCCGACCTCACGCTCGAGAGCACCGAGGCGGCGCTGCGCACCCTGCTGCTCGCGCAACTGCGCCTGGTGCAGCTCGTGCTGCCCGAGATGCGCGAGCGGCGGTGGGGACGGCTGGTCGCCATCGGGTCGAGCGGGGTGCAGCAGCCGCTGCCCAACCTCGTGCTGTCCAACGTCGGGCGGGCCGGGCTCGCCGCGTACCTCAAGACCCTCGCCGCGGAGGTCGCCGCGGACGGCGTCACGGCGAACATGGTGCTGCCGGGGCGCATCGACACCGACCGCGTGGCCGCCCTCGACCGGGGTGCGGCCGAGCGGGCCGGGATCGACCAGGCCGAGGCCCGCCGGCGCTCCGAGACCACGATTCCGGCCGGGCGGTACGGCACGCCCGAGGAGTTCGCCGCGGTCGTGGCGTTCCTGTGCAGCACCGGCGCCGCGTACGTGACCGGGGAGCAGGTGCGCTGTGACGGCGGCCTGGTCCGCTCCTTCTGAGGGAGGTGGCGTGGGTCGGTCAGGGCTGGGCGCCGTCCGCGACGACGGACGCGAGATCCCGGTCGGCGTCGACCCCGAGCGGGGGGTCGTGCCGGTGCGCGACCTGCTCGGGCGCGACGTCGCCGACGCGATGCAGGTGGTCGCCGACGTGGCCCCGGAGGAGTTCCGCGGACGGCTGGCGGCCGCCGACGACCGCCTGTTCCGTCCGCTGGAGGGCGTGCGGTTCGCCCCGCCGTACCGCCGGCCCCGCAAGATCTGGGGCATCGGGCTGAACTACGTGGCGCACGCGGCCGACCTCGCCGAGCAGGTCCCCGACGAGCCCGCGTCCTTCGTCAAGGCGGAGCACACGGTGATCGGGCCCGGCGACCCGATCCCGCTGCCGTGGCAGAGCGAGCGGGTGACGGCCGAGGCGGAGATGGGCCTGGTGATCGGACGGCCGTGCCGCGACGTGGGTGAGGCGGACGCGCTGGACCACGTCTGGGGCGTCGTGCCGGTGCTGGACCAGACGGCGGAGGACATCCTCGCCCGCAACCCGCGCTTCCTGACGCGCGCGAAGAACTTCCCCGGCTTCTTCTCGTTCGGGCCGTGGATCGTCCCGCTCGCCGACGCGCTCGGGCCCGACGGGCAGATCGCGGACGTCGAGGTCACGACCGTGCACAACGGCGCTGTGCACCGCAGCGCTCCGGTGCGGCTCATGCGCTACTCGCCGGCGTTCCTCATCAGCTTCCACAGCGCGGTGATGCCGCTGCTGCCCGGCGACCTCCTGTCGCCGGGGACGCCCGGGGCGGTGCACCTCCGGACCGGTGACGTCGTCGAGAGCCGCGTGTCCGGGGTCGGCGTGCTCACCAACCCCGTGGGGCCGCAGCGCCCCCGGCCCGAGCCCGGCTAGGCGAAGGCGCGCAGACCGGTGAGGGCCTGACCGATCACGAGCAGGTGCACCTCGTCGGTGCCTTCGTAGGTCCGGACCGCCTCGAGGTTGGCCATGTGCCGCATGACGGGGAACCGGTGCGTGACCCCGTCGCCGCCGAGGATCGTCCGGGCCGTGCTGGCCGTCCGGACCGCCTCGCGGACGTTGTTGAGCTTGCCGACGCTGATCTCGCTCGGTGCCAGGGTGCCCGCCTCCTTGCGGCGACCGAGCTGCAGCGCGAGCAGGAAGCCCTTCTGGTACTCCACCGCCATCTCGGCGAGCTTGGCCTGGGTGAGTTGGAACCCGGCGAGCGGACGCCCGAAGACCTGCCGCTCCAGCGAGTGGTCGAGCGCGGCGGTGAAGCAGGCCCGCGCAGCGCCGAGCGCACCCCAGACGATGCCGTAGCGCGCCTCGTTGAGGATGCTGAACGGCGCGCGCAGCCCGCGAGCCCCGGGCAGGGCCGCGTCGGCCGGCAGCCGGCAGCCGTTCAGGTGGATGTCGCACTGCACCGACGCGCGCAGCGCGAGCTTGTCGGTGATGTCCTCGGCGCGGAAGCCGGGCGTGTCGGTCGGCACCAGGAAGCCGCGGATGCCCTCGTCGGTCTTGGCCCAGATCACCGCGACCGCAGCCTCGCTGGCCAGGCCGATCCACCGCTTGCGGCCGTCGAGCACCCAGTCCGAGCCGTCGCGCCGCGCGTACGTGGTCATGGACGACGGGTCGCTCCCGGCGTCGGGCTCGGTGAGCCCGAAGCACCCGATCGCCCGGCCCGTGGCCAGCTCGGGGAGCCAGCGCTGCCGCTGCTCCTCGGAGCCGAGCTTGGCGATGGCCGACATCGCCAGCGAGCCCTGGACGGAGATGAAGGTGCGCCACGCGCTGTCGCCGGCCTCGAGCTCCAGGCAGACGAGGCCGTAGCTGACGGCGTTCGCGCCGGCGCAGCCGTAGCCCTCGAGGTGCATGCCCAGCAGACCGAGCGACCCCATCTCCTCCACGAGCTCGCGGCGGAAGTGGCGGCGCTCGAAGTCGTCCTCGATCACCGGGAGGACGCGCTCCTGCACCCAGGCGCGCGTGCGGTCGCGCCACTGCCGCTCCACCGGGGTCAGCAGGCCGTGCAGCCCCAGGAGGTCCTCGGGCGAGCGGACCGGCCCGGCCTCGGCGAGCTCGGTGCCGGTCGGGACGACGGTCGTCATGGCCGCTCCTCTGCTCCACCGTGGTGGTCCCGACGGTCCGCCGGCGCCTCGCGTGCGACGTTACGGGAGGCTGCCCGTACCGGCACCGGACGGCACGGCCAGCGCGAGCGTCAGCTCGAGCACGGTCTGCGGGTCGTCGAGCCGGTCGCCGTACAGCTCGCGGAGCTGACCCATCCGGTAGCGCACGGTCTGCGGGTGCACGACGAGGTCGGCGGCGACGTCGTCGCGGCGCCCCTGGTGCAGCAGCCACGACCGCAGCGTCTCGGCGAGCCGCTCGCCCGAGCTGGCCCGCACCTGCCCGAGCGGCGCGAGCACCCGCGCGCGCAGGTCGGCGAGCGCCTCCGGGTCGGCGCCGAGCAGCAGCGCGGCGAGGTGCTCCTCGGTGTCCACCGGCTCGGCCTCCGGCAGCGGGACGAGAGCGCGGGCGCGGGCCGCCCGGGCGTGCGAGGCCGCCACCTGCGCCCAGGGCCGGCTCGGCCCGACGACCGCGGAGCGGCGGCGCAGCGTGCGCAGCAGCGGGAGCCGCCGCCGGCCGTGCGCGTCGGGCACGAGCAGCACCGCCCACTCCTCGGCGACGCCGGCGTCCGGGACCAGCTCCAGCGTGCGCGCATCCAGCAGCGCGCTGGCGCCGCGCACCTGCGACGCCGGCACGAGCACCGCGGTGAGCGTCTCCGGCAGCGCCCAGTCGGCCTGCTCCGCCGCCGCGGTGAGGACGTCGTGGGGAGCGCCGGCGAGCAGGCTCTGCGCGAGGCGCTCCCGGTGGCGCTGCCGGACCCGCCCGGTGGTCGCGAGCTCGTCGCCGTGGCCGGCCGCGCTCGCCGCCGACAGCTCGTCGATGTAGGCGAACACCAGCTCGGCGAACTGCGCGAGCGTCGCGGCGGGCAGGCCGTTGTCCACCGCCGTCCCCGACAGCTCGCGCCACGCCACGCGCGCTCCCACGCGGTACGCCGCCAGCAGCGCGTCGATCGACCGCCCGCTGCGCGCCTCGCCGCGGCCGAGGGTGTACGCGGCGTCGAGCGCGGGCCGCAGCGGCGTGCTCGGGTCCGCGTCGCGGGCCTGCTCGGCCAGGTTGAGGAACGTGCCGAGCGCGAGCTGGACGGCGCCCTCGATCTCGGCGCCCATGTGGCCGGTGAGGTCGCCCGCGTAGCTGGGCACCTCGGCGGTCAGCGCGGCGATGGTGCGCTCGGCGACGACGGGCAGCCGGGCCCGCAGCGCCGCCACGACGGGCTCGTCCAGCTCGAGGTGCACGGCGCCGAGCGCGGCGGCCGCGCCGTCAGGACCAACCATCCCGTCGTTGTTCGCCACGAACAGTTGTCTAGCCCATCTCTACGTGGGGGGGACAGGACTTTGCGCTCCGCAGCGGGGAGACTCTTCTCATGCGCGCACTCCTCCGTCCCCCCGCCGTGGGGGCGTTCAAGGACCGCGTGCTGCGCCTGGCCGAGCTGGTCACGACCCCGCTGCTGCCCACTGACTACCTCGACCTCGTCGACCCGCTGCGCAGCGGCGCCGACCTGCGGGGCCGGATCGTCGCCGTCCACCCCGAGACCCGCGACGCCGTGAGCCTGGTCCTCCAGCCGGGCCGTGGCTGGCGCGGGCACGTGCCGGGCCAGTACGTCCGCATCGGCGTCGACGTCGACGGCGTCCGGCAGTGGCGCGCGTACTCCGTGACGTCGCCCGCCGACCGGGCCGACGGCTGCATCACGGTCACGGTCAAGGCCATGCCGGACGGCAAGGTCAGCAGCCACCTCGTCCGCCGCGCCCGCCCGGGCATGGTCCTGCAGCTCGACCAGGCCACCGGCGAGTTCGTGCTGCCCACCCCTCGGCCCGCCAAGGTCCTGTTCGTCACCGCGGGCAGCGGCATCACGCCGGTCATGGGCATGCTGCGCGCCACGCCGGACCTCGCCGACGTCGTGCTGGTGCACTCGGCGCCGACCCCGGCCGACGTGATCTTCGTGAGCGAGCTGCGCGCGCTGGCGGCGCAGGGCCGCATCCGCCTCGTCGTGCTCCACACCGACACCGACGGGATGCTCACCACCGACGAGCTGGCCCGGCTGGTCCCCGACCTCGCCGAGCGCGAGACCTGGGCGTGCGGCCCGACCGGGCTGCTGGACCTGCTCGAGCAGCACTGGGCCTCCGCCGGGCTCGCCGACCGCCTGCACACCGAGCGGTTCCGGCCCGTCGTCGTGGTGCCCGGCGAGGGCGGCACGGTGACGTTCACCGGCGCCCGGTCCGGCGGAGCGTCGCGCTTCGTCGACGCGGACGGCGCGACCCCGATCCTGGACGCGGGCGAGGCCGCCGGCCTGCTCATGCCGTCCGGCTGCCGGATGGGCATTTGCTTCGGCTGTGTGCTCCCGCTGCGCGACGGCGCGGTCCGCGACCTCCGCAACGGCGAGGTCACCACCGCCGCCCCCGGCGACGGCGTTGTCGTCCAGACCTGCGTCTCGGCCGCCGCCGGGGCGTGCTCGATCGACCTGTGAACACCGGCCCCGGCCGCCCTGACCCTCCGACCCTGACCCCGCGACCCAAGAGGAGACGCCCGTGACGGTCTTGCAGAAGAAGCAGGACAACCCGGTCGCGCACCTGACCGCCGAGGACATCGAGACGCTCGGCCGCGAGCTCGACGCGATCCGTGAGCAGATCGCCGCCAGCCGCGGCGAGCGCGACGCGGCCTACATCCGCGGGCTCATCGACAAGCAGCGCAAGCTCGAGCTCGCCAGCCGGCTGCTCCTGCTCTTCTCGCTGTTCCCGCCGGCGTGGCTGGTGGGGACCGCCGGGCTGTCGGTCTCCAAGATCCTCGAGAACATGGAGATCGGCCACAACGTCATGCACGGCCAGTGGGACTGGATGCGCGACCCGAAGATCCACTCCACGACGTGGGAGTGGGACAACGCGTCCCCGTCGGACATGTGGAAGCACTCGCACAACGAGGTGCACCACACGTACACGAACGTCGTCGGCCGCGACAACGACCTCGGCTACGGCATCATGCGCGTGGACGAGGACCAGAGGTGGGTGCCGTTCTACCTGGCGCAGCCGCTGTGGAACTTCGTCAACGCGTGCTTCTTCGAGTACGGCATCGCGGCGTACGACCTCGAGATCGGCAAGTACCTCAAGGGGCGCAAGGACGAGGACGAGTTCCGCGAGCAGGGCAAGCGGGTCCTCAAGAAGATCCGCAAGCAGGCCACCCGCGACTACGTCGTCCACCCCCTGCTGTCGGGTGCGTCCGCGCCCACGACGCTGACCGCGAACCTCGCCGCCAATCTGGTCCGCAACCTCTGGACCCACTCGGTCATCATGTGCGGGCACTTCCCGGAGGGCATCGAGACGTTCGAGAAGCACTCCATCGAGGGCGAGACCCGCGGCGAGTGGTACCTGCGGCAGATGCTCGGCTCGGCGAACATCAGCGGCGGCCCGCTGCTGCACCTCATGACCGGGAACCTCTCGTACCAGATCGAGCACCACCTGTACCCGGACCTGCCGAGCAACCGGTACCAGGAGATCGCGCCGAAGATCCAGGAGCTCTTCGAGCGGTACGGGCTGAGCTACGTCAGCGGCCCGCTGCACAAGCAGGTCGGCTCGGCGTGGAAGAAGGTGTTCCGCCTGTCGCTGCCCAACGACTTCGCGAAGAAGACGACGGCGACCGTGGCGGAGGCGAACCCGGTGCGCCGGCTGCGCCGCCGCGCGAGTCGTCCCGAGGCCGTCGCGGCCTGAGCGACCCCTCCAGCGGGTCCGGCCGGTGTCCGGCCGGGCCCGCTGCGGGTAGGGCGCGGGCATGGACGCGAGGCTGCGCGGACGCACCGCGCTGGTGACCGGCGCGAGCAGCGGCCTGGGCAGGGCGACGG
>JALYNK010000031.1 GCA_030773235.1 Actinomycetota bacterium
CAGACGTGCTCGTCGACGCCGAGTGCGGTGACGCCGGTCAGCCGAGCAGGATCGTCGGCGCGGCGCGCGGCCTCGACCTTGAGCGCGTTCCACAGGGTGTGCCAGTCGACGTCGAGCCGGCGGGCCAGCGCGTTCACCGTGGTGTCGTCGTCGGCGAGCGCGTCGGCCGCCCACACCACCGCCCGTCGGGTCAGCAGCGCCCGCGGCGGCGCGAGCGGGTGCGTCTCGGTGAACGTCACCGCCGGACATGCTGCTTCCGGGCAGCGCCACACGCGCTTGCGCCAGCGCACCCGGACTCGTCGGTGCCCGAACGGCGCGTCGTGCAGCAGATGCTCCCGGCGGTCGTGCGGCACCGCGAGCACCCACAACGTCGGCAGCCCTCGATCTGCCGGTCGGTCTCCACCACCAGGTCCAGCCCCGCCGGCTCGCGGTGCGCGGACAGGAGGCGCACACCCGGCACGCCGAACATCGCCGCCGCCGTAGGGCAGCCCTCACTACAGTCCAGGTCGTCGAGGCCTTCTGAACGATCAGCTTGCTTGGTCGCTGCTGATCTTGGAGGCCTCGACCCGCGACCAGCCTCAGGCACCGCTACCGGCGCGTCACGCCACCACGCTCAGGTCCGAAGAGCCCGATATGGCCCTCGTTTCAAACCGTCGAGCACGAGGCCACCCACCGCCTTCCCACGCCCACCCAGCGACCCGCGGAGCGGCTCTTCCAGGCCTCCATCGCACATGTGGCACTCGACACGTCGACGACCTGCCCGTGCGCGCCACCCTGCTGGGCACCGGCGGGCTGCTGCTTGTCGCCGGCTCGGGCAACGACGCCGAGGGTTCGTCGCCTGCCGGTTGTGGCCACCACGTGCTTCAGCGAGCACGAGTGCCTACAAGCGGGTGCCTCAGTAGTACGACACGTTGCGAGCGAAGCACACCCGGCTGCCCGACGGCATTCTCGGGGTCGGCGAACCTCGGGAGTGCGCCGGCCACCTCGCATGCATGACAGCGCCCCCAGGACCGACGTCAGCGCCCGTAGTCGTCCTCGAGCCGAGTGATGTCGTCTTCGCCCAGATAGCCGCCGCGCTGCACCTCGATGAAGACGAGTTCGGCCTCGCCGGTGTTCTCGATGCGGTGGGCGGCGCGGACAGGGACGTCGACTGCAACGCCTGGGGACACCGGTCGCTCGACCCCCTCGAGAGTCACAACACCCTCGCCGGCGACGACGAACCAGTGCTCGGCACGGTGCTCATGGCGCTGATAGCTGAGACGCCCTCCAGGCTTGACCGTGATCGACTTGACCTTGTGGGCCGCGCCCTCCGACAACTCCTCGTAGTGGCCCCACGGCCGCACGCTGTCCTCGCCTTTCACGGCGCACAAAGTACCCCAGCGTGCGAGGGGCGTCCCTGGCTGTTGTTGACGAACAGCATGTAGTAGCCGGGCGGGGCCTGGTATGGCGTGGGCCGGTGACCTCGCGGCCGCTACTGACCGCGCTGGCGGTCAAGGGCACCGCCCGCTGCATCGGGTCAGTGGCGTGCGTGGTCGATGCTGGGCGCAGCAGCCACGCCGACGCGAGCGCTGCACCCTCCGGAGCCGTCGCCGAGATGGTTCCGGGGCTCTACGCCACCAAGCGTGGAGCCCTTTTGCACCGGCGTCGCGATGAGCACCACCGCCTCGACCCGGCCGGTCTGCGCGGCGCCCTCGTCCAGCGCGGCGGCGACCGAGGCCGCGTCCTGGAACCGCATGCCGGTGCTCGACCCGCTGACCCTGAACACCCGGGCGCCGCTGTCCTGCGCGAGCTGGGCGGTACCGGGGCCGATGCCGTAGCTACCACCGAGCGCGACGACCGTCTTTCGCCTCGGACCTGACCGGACACGGCGTGACCGTTCTGCTGCGCGCCGCGCCGGCCGGCGACGCCGACGACGCCGAGGTCATCGAGCGAGCGTGGCGGGGCTGGAGGCCGAGGCGGTACTCGATGGCGCGGGCACGACGCGCGGCAGCCCCTCGGGCACCGCGCCGTGCGGAGGGCTCAGTGCGCCGTGACCATCCCGGCGCCGACCGTCCGGTTGGTGCTCTCGTCGATGAGGATGAAGCCGCCCGTCGACCGGTTGCGGTCGTAGGGGTCGACGAACAGCGGCGCCGTGGTGCGCATCCGCAGCCGGCCGACCTCGTTGAGCGCGAGCTCGCCGGCGGACTCGTCCCGGTGCAGCGTGTTGACGTCGAGCCGGTACTGCAGCTCCTTGACGAGCGCCCGCGCGCTGCGGGTCGTGTGCTTGACCGCGAGCTTCTGGCCCGGGCGCAGCGGCGTCTCGCTCATCCAGCACACCATTGCGTCGACGTCCTGCGCGACCCGCGGCATGTTGTGCGGCCGGCAGATGAGGTCGCCGCGCGACACGTCGAGGTCGTCCTCGAGCCGGATCGTCACCGACATCGGCGGGAACGCCTCCTGCACCTGACCATCGGCGGTGTCGATCGCCGCGATCCGCGACGTGAGGCCGCTGGGGAGGACGACGACCTCGTCACCGGGCTTGAGGACGCCGCCCGCGATCTGGCCCGCGTAGCCGCGGTAGTCCGGGTGCTGCGCCGACTGCGGCCGGATGACGTACTGCACGGGGAAGCGCACGTCGATGAGGTTGCGGTCGCTCGCGACGTGCACGTGCTCGAGGTGGTGCAGCAGCGACGGCCCCTCGTACCAGGGCATCGCCTCCGACCGCGTGACGATGTTGTCGCCTCTGAGCGCGGAGATCGGGATGACGGTGAGGTCGTGGATGTCGAGCTTGGTCGCGAAGCGCGTGAACTCGGACTGGATCCGCTCGAAGACGCGCTGGTCGTAGTCGACGAGGTCCATCTTGTTGACGGCCAGCACGAGGTGCGGCACGCGCAGCAGGCTGACGAGGAACGCGTGCCGGCGGCTCTGCTCGACCAGCCCCTTGCGCGCGTCGACGAGGACGATCGCAAGATCGGCGGTCGAGGCGCCGGTGACCATGTTGCGCGTGTACTGGATGTGCCCCGGCGTGTCGGCGATGATGAACTTCCGCCGCGGCGTCGCGAAGTAGCGGTACGCCACGTCGATGGTGATGCCCTGCTCGCGCTCGGCGCGCAGCCCGTCGGTGAGCAGCGCCAGGTTCACGTACTCGTCGCCCTTGTCGAGGCTCGCCCGCTCGACCGCCTCGTACTGGTCCTCGAAGATCGCCTTGCTGTCGTACAGCAAGCGGCCGATGAGCGTGCTCTTGCCGTCGTCCACCGAACCGGCGGTGGCGAACCGCAACATCTCCACTACGGCAGCATCTCCACTAGAAGTACCCCTCGCGCTTGCGGTCCTCCATCGCCGCCTCGCTCACCCGGTCGTCGCCGCGGGTGGCGCCGCGCTCGGTGAGCCGGGTGGCGGCCACCTCGGCGATGATCGCGTCGACCGTGTCGGCGTCGGACCGCACGGCGGCGGTGAGGTTGGCGTCGCCCACCGTCCGGTAGCGGGTGTGCACTCGCTCGACGCGCTCACCCTCCCGCGGCCGCGTGAAGTCGTTGACCTCGTACAGCATCCCGCCGCGGTCGAACACCTCCCGCTCGCGCGCGTAGTACAGGCCGGGCAGCGCGATCCGTTCCTCGGCGATGTACTGCCAGACGTCGAGCTCGGTCCAGTTCGACAGCGGGAAGACCCGGATCGACTCACCGAGGTGGATGCGGCCGTTGTAGAGGTTCCACAGCTCCGGCCGCTGGTTCTTCGGGTCCCACTGGCCGAACTCGTCGCGGAACGAGTACACCCGCTCCTTGGCCCGCGACTTCTCCTCGTCGCGCCGCGCTCCGCCGAACAGCGCCTGGAACCCGTGCTTCTCGACCGCGTCCAGCAGCACCGGCGTCTGGATGCGGTTGCGCGAGCCGTTGGGCTCCTCGCGCACCGTGCCGGCGTCGATCGCCTCCTGCACCGATGCGACGAGCAGCTGCACCCCGAGCTCGGCGACGCGGCGGTCGCGGAACTCCAGCACCTCCGGGAAGTTCAGGCCGGTGTCGACGTGCATCACCGGGAAGGGGATCCGCGCCGGGGCGAACGCCTTCTCCGCCAGCCGCAGCATCGTGATGGAGTCCTTGCCGCCGGAGAACAGCAGCACCGGCCGCTCGATCTCGGCGACGACCTCGCGGAAGACGTGGATCGACTCGGACTCGAGCGCACGGAGGTGGCTCAGCCGGTAGTCGTGGTCGGGCATCACAGGACCTCCGTGCCGAGCCGCGCGAGACCGGCCAGCACGTCGCCGGCCAGCTCCGGGCGGCACACGACCAGGTCGGGCAGCAGCGGATCGGGGCGGTTGTAGACGAGCGGGTCGCCGGACGTCCGGCTGGTGTGCAGCCCGGCAGCCCGGGCGACGGCTACCGGGGCCGCCGAGTCCCACTCGTACTGGCCGCCGGTGTGGACGTAGGCGTCCACGTCGCCGAGCGCGACGCTCATCGCCTTGACGCCCGCCGACCCGAGCGGGACGAGCTCGGCGTCCAGCGCCCGCGCGAGCGCACGCACGGTCTCGGTCGCCCGGGTGCGGCTCACCGCCAGACGCGGCCGGCCGGGGTGCGGAGCGGCGAGGACGGGCGGGTCGTCGCTGCGCAGCACGAGGTCGCGGGCGGGCAGCGCCACGGCTCCCGCGGTGAGCTCGCCGCGCTCCCACAGCGCGACGTGCACCGCCCAGTCGCTGCGGCCGGACTCGCCGTACTCCCGCGTGCCGTCCAGCGGGTCGACGATCCAGACGCGGTCCGCGGTGAGCCGCGCCGGGTCGTCGGGCGCCTCCTCGCTGAGCACCGCGTCGCCGGGCCGGCGAGCGCGCAGGAGCTCCGCGATGGTGCGCTGCGCCTCGCCGTCGCCGCGGGCCCGCAGGTCGTCGCCGCCCTGCCGGCGCAGGGCGAGCAGCACCTCGGCGGCCGCCTGCGCGGCTTCGACGGCCACCACGACGTCGTCCTGCACACTCGCCGCGCGCACGTCGGCGCGCGGGTGCGGGAGCACGGGAACCTCCGGGAGGCTGGACGGCGGGCGTGCGGGGCGCCCGCCGCGAGGAAGCGACGTGGAGGCGCAGCGGCGCCCGATGCTAGTCCGGTGCGACACCTCGCCCCCCGAGTCAGCGCCCCAGGGCCGCGTAGCTGCTCTCGGCGGCGGCCCTGCGCGGCCGCCTGCACGGCCCGTGCTGCGGTACCAGGCGACCGGGTCGGCCAGCCCCTCGGCCACGAAGGACTGGTCGAGCTCGCCGGAGTCCAGCACCGTCCCGCCGGCGCTGTGGTCGTCCACGTGGATCCAGCCGCGGACGTGGTGCCCGGTGCCGTAGACCCGCGGCCGGACGCTGCCCAGCAGGTTGGTGATCTGCCCAGGGACGAGTCTCTCGACGTGCTGAGAGGCGACGTAGCCGTTCGAGCAGTTGGTCACTGTCGCCCGGACGCCGAACGAGCGCACCCAGACGCGCACCAGCAGGTCGCTGCCCGCCTTTAGCCCGGCGTCGCGGACGTCGCCGTGCACGAACTCGACAAGGGCCGGGACCGCGAGGCCGTCGGCGGGGGTCAGCGCGTCCAGCACGACGAGCTCGACGTCGGGCCGCCGCAGCCGGGTGTGCCGGACGAAGCCCCGCCCGTGAACCCCGCGCCGCCGGGCACCAGCACCCGCATGTCCGCTCCGCGCCTCTCGCCGAGCCCGATACGCGTCCTATCGTCCCGGACGACATGACGAAGATGCGCCTGCGCACGGTGGGGGTCGTGCTGGCCGGCGGTCGGGGCGCCCGGATGGGTGCGGATCGGCCCAAGCAGCTGCTCAGACTCGGCGACCGCACCGTGCTGGAGCACGCCGTGGCCGCGCTGCACCGCTGCGACGAGGTGGACGAGGTCGTCGTCGTGATGGCCGAGGCCTCTCTCGCCGAGGCAGCGCGGCTGCTTGGCGCCGGGCCGTTCCCCAAGGTGTCCCGGCTCGTGGCCGGCGGCGGCGATCGGGTCGCCTCCACCCGTCGGGCGCTCGCCGCTCTGGGCCCCGAGGAGTGCGACGTGCTCGTGCACGACGCGGCGCGGCCGCTGCTGCCCGAGCACGTGGTGCGCAGCTGCCTGGCGGCGCTGCGGACGTACGAGGCGGTCGGGGTGGCGGTGCCGGTGACGGACACCGTTGTGCGGACCGGGCCGGACGGGTTGGCACTCGACGTCGTCGACCGCGCGGCACTGCGCTCGATGCAGACCCCGCAGGGGTTCCGCCTGTCGGTGCTGCGCCGGGCGCACGAGCTGGCCGCCGCAGACCCGTCCGCCCGCCCGACCGACGACTGCAGCGTGGTGCTCGCCCGGCTCCCCGACGTCGCCGTGACCCTCGTCCCAGGCGACGTTCGCAACCTCAAGGTGACGTCGCCCGTCGACCTGCTGGTCGCGGAGCAGCTGCTGCGACAGCAGCCGGACCGCCCCGGTCAGGCCGCCGGGTAGGGCGTCAGCAGCTGGTCGACGGGGGCGTCGTCGTCGGTGAGCACCTGCGCGTCGCCGGCGAAGGCGTCCGCAGAGGCGGCGGCGTCCGGCTCGCCGCGGGCGGCGGCCCGCTCACGCAGCCGGTCCAGTGGCAGCGGCGCGTCCGAGGCGACGAGCACGTGGTTGCCGCCGACGCGCCGGGCGCGCAGGTCGGGCGACCCGAGCAGGACGACGGAGTCGAACACCGTCCGCAGCGTGGCGGCCTCGGCGCGAGCGAACGCCGACGGCGGGTTGTCAATGACGTTGAGCAGGTAGACGCCGCCGGGCCTGAGGACACGCTCGACCTGCTCCGCCAGCTCCCGGGTGGTGAGGTGCCAGGGCACGGCGAGGCTGCCGAATGCGTCGCCTACCACGACGTCGTAGGCGTCGGTAGGCTGCTGCGCGAGCGACGTGCGCGCGTCACCGACGACGACCTGCAGGTCCGGACCGGTCCGCAGGCCGAGCCGGTCGCGGTCGATCGCCAGCACGCCGGGGTCGACCTCGAGCACCGTGCTCCGCGTCCCCGGTCGCACGGCGGCGAGGTAGCGCGGGAACGTGCCGCCGCCGAGCCCGATGTGCAGCGCCCGCAGCGGTCCGGCCGGGAGGGCCGCCACCGCATCGCCGAATCGTCGCGTGTAGCTGAACTGCAGGTGCGTGGGGTCGGCGAGGTCGACGTAGGAGTGCCGCAGCCCGTCCAGGACGAGCGTGCGTCCGGTCGTGCGCACCGGGTCGGCGACGACGCGGGCGCAGTAGTAGCGCGTCTCGCGGTCGCAGGGCGGCTGCAAAGCCACCAGCACCGCGCCGGCGAGGACCGCTGTGACGGCGAGCCCCGACACCAGCCGGCCGGACGCCCCGGGCACGTCCGCGCCGCGGCGCGGCAGCAGCACGGCGAGCGCCAGGCCGACGACCGCGAGCAGCAGGCCGGTGGCCAACAGCACCCGCGAGGTCGGCAGCGCCGACAGCAGCACGAAGCCGGTGAGGAACGTGCCGAGCAGCGCGCCGAGCGTGCCGAGGGCGGACAGCCGCCCGACGGTCGAACCGGTCTCCGCCAGCGAGCGGAGCCGGAGCTTGACGACCCCGGGGGTCACGGCCGACAGCACGAGCACGGCCGGCCCGACCGCGGCGGCGACGAGCAGCACCGTGGCGGTGGGGCCGAGCCCGAGCACGGGCCCGAGCACCACGACGGTGGGCCGGGCGAGCAGGAGCAGCACGCCGCCGAGCGCGAGAGCCGCGCCCAGCCAACGCCGCGGGTCGAGCCGGTCGGCGAGCCGGCCGCCGAGCGCGGCGCCCGCGGCGATGGCGGCGAGCGCCACCCCGATCGCCGCGGTGTACGTCTCCAGCGTCAGCCCGACGTACGGCGCGACGAGGCGGCTGACCAGCACCTCGAGCACGAGCACGGCAGCGCTGGACAGCAGCACGAGCGCAGCGGCGAGCCGGGCGGTCACGCCTCAGTCTTGCTGATCCGCGGTTGCGGCTGAGAGATCAGTAGGCCCCGCGTCCGCGCGCGACGGCGGCAGCCGTCCTGCAGAGGATCATGAGGTCGAGGGACAGGGACCAGTTCTCGACGTAGCGCAGGTCCAGGCGGATCGCCTCGTCCCACGACAGGTCAGCGCGACCGCTGATCTGCCACAGCCCGGTGAGCCCGGGCTTGACGAGCAGCCGGCGCTCGACCCCCGCGCCGTAGCGCGCCACCTCGGACAGCAGCGGCGGGCGGGGCCCAACGAGGGACATCTGCCCCACCAGCACGTTGAACAGCTGCGGGAGCTCGTCCAGGGAGCAGCGGCGCAGCAGGCGCCCGACACGCGTGACCCGTGGGTCGTCGCGCATCTTGAACAGCACCTGGTCACCATGCAGGTTGTGGTGCCGCAACGCGGCCAGCCGTCGGTCGGCGTCCTGGTGCATCGTGCGGATCTTGTACATCGAGAACGTCTGTCGTGCTCGACCTGCTCGGGCCTGACGGAACAGGACGGGTCCCGGGCTGTCGATCTTGACGGCGAGAGCGATCAGCAGCAACAGGGGCGAGGCGAGGACGAGCCCCAGGGCTGCCACCAGCCGGTCGGCCACGCCCTTGAGCAGGCGCCGGCCCCCCGCCAGCTCGGGCTCCTCGACGTGCAGGAGCGGGAGCCCGCACAGCGGCCGGATGTGCAGCCTCGGTCCCGCCACCTCCACCAGGCCGGGCGCGACGACCAGGTCCACGCCCGTGCCCTCGAGGTCCCATGACAAGCGGCGCAGGCGGGGCCCGTGCAGTGCAGCACAGGCGGTCACCGCGACGGTGTCGATGTCGAACCGCCGCACCGCCTGCGCCACGTCGTGCAGGTCCCCGAGGACGGGTACGCCGTGGACCGGAACGAGGCTCGACACGCCCGAGGGGACGCACGCGCCGACCACCCGCAAGCCGCCCGACTGCTCGCGTCGGACCTGCCGCAGCACGTCCAGCACCGGCGCCTCCTCGCCGACCAGCAGCACGTTGTACAGGCAGCGCCCCTGCTGCCGGGCCTGACGCAGGACGAGACGGACGGACGATCGGCCCAGCAGCGTCAAGACAGACACGGAGCCACAGCAGAGCAGGACGAACCCGCGGGACAGGGACAGGTGCCCCGCGTACGACAGGACAGCCGCGGCGACCCCGGCCCCGACGCCCGCTCGGAACAGCCGCCGGTACTCCTCCGGCCCGGCGCCCAGGCAGCGACGGTCGTACGCCCGGGTCAGCGACAGCCCGACGAGCCAGAACGGCGCCCCGAGCGCGCTCCAGAGGTAGGCGCCCGGGAGACCGCCGACCAGGGCGAGGTACACGGTGTAGGCCAGGGAGAGCCCGACGGCCGCCGCGGCGAGATCGGTGACGACGACGGCGCGCAGTACGAGGACACGCCACTGATCTCGACTCGCCCGCGCTCGACGAGCCGCCGGCAGGTCAGGCCGGAGAGGAACGCCTCCTCGACCTGCTCCCATGGGCTCGAGCTGAGAGGGGATGCCTGCAGGACGCGCGGCGCGAGGCCGTGCGCGACGTTCGACGAACGGCCACGGCAGGCAGGCGCGTGGCAGCCCCGCCACCTGATCAGCGGCTGGGGACTCGTGCCTCGTCGTCGCCACCCAACGCCCTCCGCTGCTCCGGGCGGCCCTAG
>JALYNK010000032.1 GCA_030773235.1 Actinomycetota bacterium
GGGGGTGAGGACGGCGAGCATGCCGCGGGCGTCCTCGGAACACGCCTGCCGCTCGACGAGCCCATCGCGCACGAGCCGGTCGACGAGCCGCGTGAGCCCGGAGCGCGACAGCAGGACGCGGTCGGCGAGCTCGGTCATCCGCAGCCGCTGCTGCGGCGCCTCGGACAGCTGCACGAGCACGTCGTAGGAGGCGAGGGGCAGGTCGTGCTCGGCGACGAGCTCGGCCTCCAGCCGGCGGACCAGGACGGCGTGCGCACGCAGGAACGTGCGCCAGGCCGCCATCTCGGCACTGGTGAGCGCGGCGCTCGTCGTCACCTAGGCGATCGTAGGGGCAGGCAGCCTCCGGTCACGCGACAGGCGGACGCCGCCGCGGCGCCGTCTGCCTCGCGCATACCGTGCTCGCCGTGCCTGCCCTCGGTCGTAGCCCCAAGGACTTCTTCCGCCCGCTCGCCGTCGGTGCGCCGCAGCCCCTCGCCGAGGTGCCGTGGCGCCCGTCCCGCATGATCCACTTCTTCGACCCGTCGAACGCCAAGATGGTCGCCAAGCTCCCCGACCTGGCGCCGAAGGTCGACGTGCTGCTCGGCAACCTCGAGGACGCGGTGCAGGCCTCGGCCAAGGAGGCGGCCCGGGCCGGGCTCGTCGAGGTCGCCCGCACCGCCGACCTCGGCGACACGCAGCTCTGGACGCGGATCAACTCGCTGGACAGCCCGTGGGTGCTCGACGACCTCACGACCCTCGTGACGGAGGTCGGGAACGCGATCGACGTCGTCATGGTCCCCAAGGTCGAGGGCCCGGAGGACATCCACTACGTGGACCGGCTGCTCGCGCAGCTCGAGGCCAAGGGCGGGGTGACCCGGCCGCTGCTCGTGCACGCGATCCTCGAGACCGCGAGCGGAGTCGCCCGCGTGGAGGAGATCGCCGAGGCCAGCCCCCGCATGCAGGGCATCTCGCTCGGGCCGGCCGACCTCGCCGCCGACCGGCGCATGAAGACGACGCGCGTCGGCGGCGGCCACCCCGGCTACCTCGTGCGCGAGGACCCGCACCCGGACGAGCGGCCGCGGGCGACCTTCCAGCAGGACCTGTGGCACTACACGGTGGCGCGGATGGTCGACGCCTGCGCCAAGGCGGGCATCTACCCGTACTACGGCCCGTTCGGCGACATCGCCGACGTGGTGGCGTGCGAGGACCAGTTCCGCAACGCGTACCTGCTCGGCTGCGTCGGGACGTGGTCGCTGCACCCCAAGCAGATCGAGATCGCCAAGCAGGTGTTCTCTCCCGACCCGGCCGAGGTGGCGTGGGCGAAGCGCGTCATCGACGCGATGGGCGACGGCACGGGCGCCGTGATGATCGACGGCAAGATGCAGGACGACGCCTCCGTCAAGCAGTGCCGCGTGGTCGTGGAGCTGGCCGGGCAGCTCGCCGCGCGCGACCCCGAGCTCCAGGAGGCGTACGGCCTGTGACCGCCGCTCCGAGCGTGCAGGTGCTGCGCAGCGTCCTGTACATGCCCTCGTCCAACGCGCGCGCGCTGGAGAAGGCCAAGGCCATCCCGGCCGACGGGATCATCTTCGACCTCGAGGACGCCGTCGCGCCCGACGCGAAGGAGGCCGCCCGCGGGCAGGCCTGCGACGCGGTGCGCTCCGGGGAGTACGGCAGGCGCACGCTGACCATCCGCTGCAACGGCCTCGACACCCCCTGGGGCCGCGCCGACCTCGAGGCGGCGGCGGCCGCCGGGCCGGCCGCGGTGGTCGTGCCCAAGGTGAGCGGCCGGCAGCACGTCGAGCAGGTCGCGCAGGTCGTCGGGCCGCAGACCCGGATCTGGGCGATGGTCGAGACGCCGGCCGGCGTGTTCGCGGCCCGCGACATCGCCGCGCACCCCCAGGTCGACGCGTTCGTCCTGGGCACGAACGACCTGGCCAAGGAGCTGCGCGCCGCGCTGGTGCCCGGCCGGGCGCCGCTCGTGCCGCACCTCGCGCAGGCGCTGCTCGCCGCCCGCGAGGCCGGCATCGCCGCGCTGGACGGCGTCTACAACGACGTCAAGGACCTCCAGGGGTTCGAGGCCGAGTGCGTCCAGGGCGCGCAGCTCGGCTTCGACGGCAAGACCCTCGTCCACCCGGCGCAGGTCGACGTGGCCAACCGCGTCTGGGCGCCCGGCGAGGCGGAGGTCGAGCACGCCCGCCGCGTGGTGGACGCCTTCGCCGAGGCCGAGCGCGAGGGCCGGGGCGTCGTCGTCGTCGACGGCCGCATGGTCGAGAACCTCCACCGCGACAACGCCCTGCGGACCCTCGCCGTCGCCGACGCCATCACCGCCCTGGGCTGAGCCGGCTCCGCCTGACGCCCCTGCGGGTCCGGGGCTCCCCGGCCCGGGCGGGACCGGCGGGCGGCGGCTGATCGCCGTAACCTGGGGGAGCCGGGGGTGTCTCCCCGGACTCCCCCGCAGAGGACCTCGATGACCGCGCCTGTGCCCACGTCCGAGCAGCTCACCGCCGCCCTGTCGACGGTCGAGGACCCGGAGATCCGCCGTCCGATCACGGAGATCGGCATGGTCAAGTCCGCGGTCGTCGACCCGGACGGCACGGCCCGCATCGGGGTGTACCTCACGGTCAGCGGCTGCCCGATGAAGGACACGATCACCGAGCGGGTCACCCGGGCGGTGGGCGCTCTGCCCGGCGTCGCGCGCGTCGCCGTCGAGCTCGACGTCATGAGCGACCAGCAGCGCCGCGACCTGCAGCAGCAGCTGCGCGGGGACGCGCCGGAGCGCGAGATCCCGTTCGCGAAGCCGGGTTCGCTGACCAAGGTCTTCGCAGTGGCGTCCGGCAAGGGCGGCGTCGGCAAGAGCTCGGTGACGGTCAACCTCGCCGCCGCGATGGCCGCGAAGGGCCTGTCCGTCGGCGTGCTCGACGCCGACATCTACGGCTTCAGCGTGCCGCGCATGCTCGGCGTCGAGCGGCGCCCGACGCAGGTCGAGCAGATGATCATGCCGCCGTCCGCGCACGGCATCAAAGTCATCTCGATCGGGATGTTCGTGAAGGACGGCACCCCGGTCGTCTGGCGCGGGCCGATGCTGCACCGCGCGCTGCAGCAGTTCCTCGCCGACGTGTACTGGGGCGACCTCGACGTCCTGCTCATGGACCTGCCGCCCGGCACGGGCGACGTGGCGATCTCGGTCGCGCAGCTGCTGCCGAGCGCCGAGATCCTCGTCGTCACGACGCCGCAGCTGGCCGCGCAGGAGGTCGCGCAGCGCGCCGGCGCGATCGCGCTGCAGACCCACCAGCGGCTCGCCGGCGTCGTCGAGAACATGAGCTGGCTGCCCTGCCCGCACTGCGGCGACCGCATCGACCTCTTCGGCAGCGGGGGCGGCGCGGCCGTCGCCGGCTCGCTGTCGCGGGCGCTCGGCGCGGACGTCCCGCTGCTCGGCCAGGTCCCGCTCGACATGCGTCTGCGTGAGGGCGGCGACGCCGGAGTGCCGCTGGTCCTCGCCGACCCTGACGCGGCCGCCGCCAAGGAGCTGCTCCGGGTCGCCGACACGCTCACCGGCAAGCCGCGCGGTCTCGCCGGTCTGTCGCTCGGCCTCACCCCGGCCGGCCGCTAGCGAGCGGGTCGACGACCGCCCTCGCTGATCGCAGCTGGGCGTGCGGACCTGCCAGCGGAGGGCCGGCTCAGCGCGGTGGCAGTGCGCCGTCCGCGACCGGGTCCTCGGCGTGCTCGAGCACGTCGACCAGCTCCGCGAGCAGCACGGCGAGGTCGCGCAGCTCCAGCCGGGCACGGGACAGGTCGCGGATCCGCGCGTCCTCCTCGTGCACCTGTCGAGCGAGCCGGTCGTGCGCGGCGCGGCCCCGGGGCGCGAGCAGGACCAGCACCCGTCGGCGGTCGGTGTCGTCGACGCGGCGGTACACCAGACCGTCGGCAACCATCCCGTCGACGCGCTTCGTCAGGGTCGGTGGCGGTAGCAGGGTGGCGAGCGCGATCGCGCTCATGGACAGACCACCTCGGCGTGCGAGCAGCGACAGGACGCGCCACTCGTCCAGCGTGCTGCCCGCCGCCGCGAGGACCGCCGTGAACCTGCTGGTGGTACGCCGCTCGGCCCGGCTGAGGAGGTCGGCGAACAGCTCGTCCCCGTACGTGCTGGCCACTGCGGCTCCCGTCGCGCGATAGTGAGGTCCGCAGCAGGTCCGCAGCGGCGAGGTCGACAGCAGTCGGGTCGAGATCGTCTGCCGCTCGTCACGCGCCGCTCGCGACACCCCAGGGGTCCAGTATGGCTCGAACGCACCTGCCCAGCACGGCCTCTCGCCCCGTGCGCGCTGCTGCATCCCCTGCCGCGCTCTCCGTAGCTCTCGTCATCCCGCTGCACGGCCCTGCGGGCATGTTCGGCCCCTCTGCGGAGCTGTGCTCGCAGCTCGCTGTGGACGAGCTGAACGAGGAGCAGGGCGTTCTGGGCCGCGAGCTGCGGCTCACGGTGGTGGACGGGTCCTCCGCGCCGCAGCAGGTGGCCGACGAGGTCGAAGCGCTCGTGCAGGGCGGTCACGTGGAGGCGGTGGCCGGCTGGCACATCTCCGCTGTGCGGCAGGCGCTCGCTCCGCGGATCGCCTGCCGGGTCCCCTACGTCTACAGCGCCTTGTACGAGGGTGGTGAGCGCACTCCGGGCGTGTTCCTGACCGGCGAGACGCCGCGGCTGCAACTGCGGCCGGCGATCCGGTGGCTGGTGCAGAACACAGGTGCGCGGCGCTGGACCGTCGTCGGCGACGACTACGTGTGGCCACGCAGGTCCGCGGCGCGGGCTCGCCGCTACCTCGACGAGTGCGGAGCCACCCTGCTCGACGAGGTGTACGTGCCGCTCGGCACCGCGGACTTCGCCGTGGCGCTGGGGCGGCTGGAGCGCAGCGAGAGCGACGCGGTCCTCATGCTGCTCGTGGGCGACGACGCCGTGCGCTTCAACCGGCAGTTCGCCGAGCGGGGGCTGCACGCGCAGTGCCGCCGTCTGAGCCCCCTGATGACCGAGGACATGCTGCTCGCCTCGGGCGCGGAGGCCACTCAGGACCTGTACTCCGCCGCCGGCTACTTCGAGTCGCTGACCACCGCGAGCAGCATGGGCTTCGGCTCGCGCTTCCACCGCCGCTTCGGACCGGAGGCTCCTGCGCTCAACAGCCTGGGAGAGTCGTGTTACGAGGCCCTGCACCTGCTCGCCGAGCTGGTCGGCCGGGCAGGGACCACGGAGGTCGCGACGGTGTGCTCCGTGGCGGACAGCGTGGGCTACGAGGGCGCCCGCGGCCCGCTCAGCCTCCGCCACAACCACCTCGAGCAGCCCGTGTACCTGGCCCGAGCCGACGGGCTGGAGTTCGACGTGCTGACCGCCCTCTAGCCGCCTCCAGCCGCTCCCGGCCGCGCACCCCTTGACCAGGTGCTACCTGTGTGAAAACTTTCCGCCGGAAGCGAGTCCGGCACCGCGCACCCGTGCCGCGCAGCTCAGGACGTCCGGCCGACCCCTCTGACGGGGCGCGAGCACCGGACGTTCGACGCGGAGGGCTGACATGGGTGCTCTGGGACTGCTGTTCGTCGGGTCCGTCCTGCTCGTGAACGGGCTCGGCCTGCTCGGGCGCGTGGACGCCCGCGCGGCGGCTCCCATCAACCTGCTCGTCGGAGCCCTGCTGATCGTCGTCGTGCTCTACCTGGCACTGCCCGCCACCGACGACCTGGCCCCGGTGTTCACCGCGGCGGGCTTCCTGCTGTTCGGCTTCGTCTACCTGTACGTCGGGATCGTGAACCTGACCGGGCACGCCGCCACGGGCATCGGCTGGTACTCCGCCTGGGCGGCCGGCGTCTCGCTGGTCATCGCGCTGGTCAGTCTGGTCCGGGACGGCGACGTCAAGCTCGGCACCCTGTGGCTGCTGTGGTCGCTGCTGTTCACGATGTTCTTCCTCGTGCTCGGGCTCGGCCTGACGAGGTTCACCGTGGTCACCGGCTGGATCACCGTGGTCGAGTCCGTCATCACCGCCACCGTCCCCGGGCTGCTGCTGCTGCTCGGCGCCTGGACCCCGCTCCCCGATCTGGTGGTGGTGGGTGTCGCAGCGGCCTCCGTCGCGCTGTTCGTGATGATCGGCGCCCGCTCGGCGCGGGCCCCGTCCGACCGAGCCGACGCCGAGGTGGACGACTACCGCGCTGACACCAGCCGCTCGAGGGCGTGACGCGGGCGCCGGCGGGTCTGTCTCCCCTCCGCCCGCGCGGCGCCCACCGGCACCACCGCTACAGGAACCGTCCCGCCACCACCATGAGGAGTGCTCGTGCCCGAGGTCATCTTCGAGATCAACCGCGACCTGAGCGTGCCGATGGCGCAGCAGACCGTGCCCGGCCACAACCGGTGGCACCCGGACATCCCGCCCGCCAACACCGTGCGGCCGGGGAGCACCTACCGGATCGAGTGCAAGGACTGGACGGACGACCAGGTCCGCAACAGCGATGACGCCGACGACATCCGCACCATGAACATCGATCCGTGCCACGTCCTCAGCGGGCCGTTCGCGATCGAGGGTCTCGAGCCGGGCGACCTGCTCGTCGTCGACATCGTGAACATCGGACCGTTCGAGGAGCAACCCTGGGGCTACACCGGCATCTTCGCGAAGGAGAACGGGGGCGGCTTCCTCACCGACTACTCGCCCGGGGCGAGCAAGGCCATCTGGGACCTCGACGGCATCTGGGCCAGCAGCCGGCACGTCCCGGGCGTCCGCTTCATCGGCAACTCGCACCCAGGTCTCTTCGGCTGCGCGCCCTCCGCGGACCTGCTTGCCGAGTGGAACCGGCGGGAGAAGGCCCTCATCGACCAAAACCCCGACCGCGTCACCGGCGACATGCCCGCGCTGGCCGGCGACACACCGGGCACGCCGCAGGTCCCGGCACTGGCCCTGCCCCCCCTGCCCAAGGACGCCCTGCTCGGCACGCTCACCGGCGGGGACCTCGAGCGCGCGGCGGCCGAAGCCTGCCGGACCATCCCCCCGCGCGAGCACGGCGGCAACGTCGACATCAAGGACCTCGGCGTCGGCAGCCGGGTGTACATGCCGGTGTTCGTGCCCGGCGGGCTGTTCTCCATCGGCGACCTGCACTTCGCGCAGGGCGACGGTGAGATCACCTTCTGCGGCGCGATCGAGATGCCAGGCTTCATCGACCTGCACTTCGACGTGATCAAGGGCGGTATGGACCGATACAAGACCGACATGCCCTTCTTCAAGCCCGGCCGCGTCGGCCCCGGCTACTCGGAGTTCCTGACGTTCGAGGGCATCAGCGTCGAGAACGGCCGGAACTACTACATGAACGCCACGGTCGCGTACCGCCGTGCCTGTCTCAACGCCATCAACTACCTCATGCCGGCCATGGGCTGGACCTTCGAGCAGGCGTACCTGTTCCTCGGCGCGGCACCGATCGACGGCCGCGTCGGCGGCATCGTCGACATCCCGAACAGCGCGGTGTCGATCAGCATCCCACTGTCGATCTTCGACCGCAACATCCTGCCGGACACCGCCGGGGGCGGGCGGGAGCTGGTGGCGGACTGACCGATCGGCCGGCCTCCTGCCCCGTGCACGGCGGGAGACCGGCCGCACGCTCTCCCGTCCGACGAGACCGAGGAGGCCACGTGCCCCTGTACGAGTACCGCTGTCCGCAGTGCGGCCCGTTCGACCGGCGCCGCGACCCGGAGCAGGCGAGTGCGCCGCTGCCCTGCCCCACGTGCAGCGCGTCCGCCCGGCGCGTCTACACGGTGCCCGCGACGACGACGCGGAAGGGCACGCTGGCGGGGGCGGGCCAGCGGGAGCGTGCTCTGATCGACCGGGCGCAGAGCGGCGAACCCAGCGTGACGAGCCGGCCCGCCGGGCGCCGCTTCCCCCGCCCTGCGCACCACCACTGAGCTCCTGAGGCCGGTGTGACCGGTAGGGCCGTCCCCGGCCCGCTGCCCTCCCGCGGCGGGGTCAGGTCGTGTCGGGGTCCCAGGGCGGCAGCTCGCCGGCGGCCAGCGGGACGGCGACCCGCGGCCGGCCGGCGAGCCGGTCGACGACCTCGTTCTCGTCGTCGTCGTCGTCCAGCAGGTGCTTGCGGACGAACGTCCGTGGGTGCAGCGACGCCAGGTCCACGTCGCCGAGCTCCGGGCCGAGCTCGGTGCGCAGGTCGTCGCCGACCCCGCGCACGTACCGGCGCACCGAGCGCAGCGCGCGTCCGGCGTCGGCGGCGAGCCCGGGCAGCCGCTCCGGGCCGAACACGAACAGCGCGAGCAGCAGGATCACGACCAGCTCGGACCACCCGACCTGGTTGAACACCACTGCCCTCCCGCGCCTGCGTCCCCGCCGGACCAGTCTCGCGGACCCGGGGAGCGGCGCCACGCCCGCCACCCGCAGGCCCGTACCACGGCGCTCTAGCTGTCGGACTTGTCCGCGAGCACCACGTCGGCCGTGCGCGTCTGGCCGCCCCGCACGTACGTCAGCGTCACCCGCTCGCCCACCCTGTGCTGGCGCAGCGCGATGATCAGTTCGTCCACGCTGCCGACCTGGGTCGTACCCACCTTGTTGACGAGGTCGCCGTTCTGCAGGCCGGCCTGCTGGGCGGGGCTGCCCGGCAGCACGTTGGCGATCCGGGCGCCGGCCTTGCGGCCGTCCTCGCCGGTCTCGGTGCTGCCCTCGACGCCGATCGCGGGGTGCGTCGCGCGACCGGTGCGGATGATCTCCTCGGCGACCGACCGGGCCTCGTCGACCGGGATCGCGAAGCCCACGCCGATGTTGCCGCCGGTGTCCCCGCTCGCCGACCCGCCGAGGGTGGCGATGGCGGAGTTGATCCCGACCACGGCGCCCCGCGCGTCGACGAGTGCTCCGCCGGAGTTGCCCGGGTTGATCGCGGCGTCGGTCTGGATGGCGTTGAGGAGCGGGGTCGCCCGCTGTCCGCCCTCGCCCGGGACGTTCACCGTGCGGTTGAGCGCCGACACGATGCCGGTGGTGACGGTGCCGTTGAGGCCGAGCGGGGAGCCGATGGCGATGACCGGGTCGCCCACGACGAGGTCCGCGGAGCGGCCCAGCGTGGCCGGCGTGAACGGTCCGCCGCTCTCGATCTTGAGCACGGCCAGGTCGGTCTCGCGGTCCAGCCCGACGATCCGCGCCGGCAGCTCGCGCCCCTCGCCGCCGTTGACGACGACGGTGATCCGGCCGCCCTGCGCTCCCGACTCCACGACGTGGTTGTTGGTGAGCACGTAGCCGTCCTCGCGCAGCACCACACCGCTGCCGCTGCCGGCGCCCGCCCCGGCGCGCACGCTGATGCTCACCGTGCTGCGCAGGACCCGGTCGGCGATGCCGGCGACCGACTCGGGCGAGCGGTCCACTCGCGCGGTGGCCATCGCCGCCGGCGTGCCCAGGCTCGCCCCGGGATCCGTCAGCGAGTCGTCGTCGGCGGCGTTGACGAACGCGCCGCCGGTGATCCCGCCCAGCAGGCCGGCGGCCAGCAGCGCCGCGGCGA
>JALYNK010000033.1 GCA_030773235.1 Actinomycetota bacterium
CATCCGCCTGGGTCGCGGCGCTGGCCTGGGTCACGGTGCTCCCGTCCGCTGTCGTCATGCGCCCGCCTCGGTGCGCACGATGCCGAGCTCGCGCTCGCGCATCACGGTGTAGATGCGGGCGATGCCGCGCCGCACCACCTGCAGGCGGCGGTTGTTGTCCAGCTGCCCCGTCGCCACCTGGAAACGGAGGTTGAACAGCTCCTCCTTCGCCTCCCGCAGCCGGGTCTCGAGCTCGTCGTCGGCGAGGCCGCGCAGGTCCTGCGCGCGCGTGTCGGTGGCCACTACTCCACCCCCTCGCGCGTCACGAACCGGCACTTCATCGGCAGCTTGTGCATCGCGCGGCGCATGGCCTCGCGGGCCAGAGGCTCCGGCGGACCGGCCAGCTCGAAGACGATGCGGCCGGGCTTGACGTTGGCGACCCACCACTCGGGCGAGCCCTTGCCCGAGCCCATGCGGGTCTCGGCAGGCTTCTTGGTCAGCGGCCGGTCTGGGTAGATGTTGATGAACACCTTCCCGCCTCGGCGGATGTGACGCGTCATCGCGATGCGGGCCGACTCGATCTGCCGGTTCGTCACGTACGCCGGCTCCAGCGCCTGGATGCCGTACGTGCCGTAGGACAGCTCCGTGCCGCCCTTGGCCGCACCGCTGCGGTCGGGGTGGTGCTGCTTGCGGTGCTTGACCCTGCGGGGGATCAGCACGGTCAGACCTCCTCGTCGGTGGGTCGGCTGTCGTCGGCGGGCGGGACGTCACCGGGGTTCACGCCGGTGCGCAGCTCGGTCGACAGGTCCGCGGCCTCGCGGGCGAGCGCGTCGTCGTCGACGTGCGCGGGCGCACCACCGTGCTCGCGGCGGTCGCGGTGGCCGCCGCGCTCGACCGGGCGGGTGGCCTCGCTGGCGCTGCCGCGCTCGCCCGGCCGCACCTCGTTCGGGTCGTACGCGGACGCGGTCGACGACAGCGCGCTCGTGACCTCGTCGACGGGCACCGCCGGAGTGTCGTGCGGCTGCACCTCGCCGGCGGACGCGGCGGTGGGCTCGACGCTCGCGCGACCGGCCTCGGTGCCGCCGGCGGTGGTCCCGGACGAGCCGGACCGGGGCCCGCGGCGCGCGGGACGCTCGCGGCGCTGCTGGCGCACCGCGGCCTCCTGCGCCTCGCGCTCGGCGCGCGACTGCACCACGTCGCCCTTGTAGACCCAGACCTTGACGCCGATGCGGCCGAACGTCGTCTTGGCCTCGTAGACGCCGTAGTCGATGTTGGCGCGCAGGGTGTGCAGCGGGACGCGACCCTCGCGGTAGAACTCCGACCGGCTCATCTCCGCGCCGCCGAGGCGGCCCGAGCACTGCACCCGGATGCCCTTGACGCCCGGGTTCTTCATCGCCGACTGCATGGACTTGCGCATCGCGCGGCGGAAGCTCACGCGACTGGACAGCTGCTCGGCCACGCCCTGCGCGACGAGCTGCGCATCGGACTCAGGGCTCTTCACCTCGAGGATGTTGAGCTGCACCTGCTTGCCGGTGAGCTTCTCCAGGTCGCCGCGGATCCGGTCGGCCTCAGCGCCGCGCCGGCCGATGACGATGCCCGGGCGGGCGGTGTGGATGTCGACGCGGACCCGGTCGCGGGTGCGCTCGATCTCGACCTTCGCGATGCCCGCCCGCTCCATGCCCTTGGACATGAGCCGGCGGATGGACACGTCCTCCTTGACGTAGTCCGAGTAGCTCTTGTCGGCGTACCAGCGCGACGTCCAGTCGCTGGTGATGCCGAGCCGGAACCCGTGCGGATTGACCTTCTGACCCACTAGGAGACACCTTCCGTGCGGCTCTCGGGCCGCGCTGTGCCGACCTGGCCCTGCGCACCGGTGGTCGCGCGCCGACCGGACCGGGCCGCCGGGCGGCGGCCGTCCTCGCCGGCCACGGACTGGACGACGATCGTGATGTGGCTCGTGCGCTTGCGGATGCGGTACGCCCGCCCCTGGGCGCGGGGCCGGAAGCGCTTGAGCGTCGGCCCCTCGTCGACGTACGCCTCGGAGACGTACAGGTCGCGGCGGTCGAGCTGGCCGTTGTGCTCGGCGTTGGCCACCGCGCTGGCGAGCACCTTCGCCACCGGCTCGGAGGCGGCGTGCACGTCGAAGCGCAGGACGTCGAGCGCCTGCGCGACCGGCATCCCGCGGACGAGGTCGATGACCCGCCGGCACTTCATCGGCGTCATGCGGACGTAGCGCGCCTGGGCGAGCGCGGCGCCGATCGGCAGGTGGCGCGTCTTGTTCTCAGCCACGGCGAGACCTCCGGTCCTCCTTGACGTGCCCGCGGAAGGTCCGGGTGGGCGCGAACTCGCCGAGCTTGTGCCCGACCATGGCCTCGGTGACGAACACCGGGACGTGCTTGCGACCGTCGTGCACGGCGATGGTGTGGCCGAGCATGTCGGGGATGATCGTGGAGCGGCGGGACCACGTCTTGATGACGATCTTCGAGCCCCGCTCGTTCTGCGTGTCCACCTTCTTGAGCAGGTGGTCGTCGACGAACGGGCCCTTCTTCAGGCTGCGCGGCACTGTCTCGTCCCCTAGCGCTTCTTGTTGGTGCGGCGGCGACGGACGATGAGCGCGTCGCTCGGCTTGCGGCGGCGGGTGCGGCCCTCGGGCTTGCCAGCCGGGTTGACCGGGTGCCGGCCACCGGAGGTCTTGCCCTCACCGCCACCGTGCGGGTGATCCACCGGGTTCATGGCAACACCGCGGACGCTCGGACGCTTCCCCTTCCAGCGCATCCGCCCGGCCTTGCCCCAGTTGATGTTGCTCTGTTCGGCGTTGCCGACCTCGCCGACCGTCGCGCGGCAGCGCGCGTCGACGTTGCGGATCTCGCCGGAGGGCATGCGCAGCTGGGCGTACGGACCGTCCTTGGCGACGAGCTGCACGCTGGCGCCTGCCGACCGGGCGATCTTGGCGCCACCACCGGGCCGCAGCTCGATGTTGTGCACCGTCGTACCCGTCGGGATGTTGCGCAGCGGCAGCGCGTTGCCCGGCCGGATGTCGGCCGTCGGGCCGGCCTCCACCCGGTCGCCCTGCCGCAGGTTGCGCGGCGCGACGATGTAGCGCTTCTCGCCGTCCGCGTAGTGCAGCAGCGCGATCCGGGCCGTGCGGTTCGGGTCGTACTCGATGTGGGCGACCTTGGCCGGCACCCCGTCCTTGTCGGCCCGGCGGAAGTCGATGACGCGGTATGCGCGCTTGTGCCCGCCGCCCTGGTGCCGCGTGGTGACGCGTCCGTGGACGTTGCGGCCGCCGCGGTTGTGCAGCGGCCGGACCAGCGACTTCTCCGGCTCCGAGCGGGTGACCTCGGCGAAGTCCGCGGCGCTCGCGCCGCGCCGACCCGGGGTCGTCGGCTTGTACTTGCGGATGCCCATGGCGTGTCCAGGTCCTCTTCGTGGCGTGCGGTCGGCCGGCCTCCGCTAGGAGACCGGGCCTCCGAAGATCTCGATGCGGCCCTCGCGGACCGTGACGACGGCGCGCTTGGTGTCGGCCCGCTTGCCGAAGCCGGCGCGGGTCCGCTTGCGCTTGCCGTTGCGGTTCAACGTGTTGACGTTCCCGACCTTGACGCCGAAGATCTTCTCGACCGCGATCTTGATCTGGGTCTTGTTGGCGTCCGGGCGGACGAGGAACGTGTACTTGTTCTCGTCGAGCAGTCCGTAGCTCTTCTCGCTGATGACCGGCGAGAGCAGGACGTCGCGCGGGTCGGTCAGGTCGCTCATGCGGAGCCTCCGGTGTCGCTCGTGCCGGCGTCGGGACCGGCGGCGTCGGCCGACGTGGCCGGGGCGATGCTCGGGACGTCGCTGTCCAGCAGGTGCGGCGTGAGGTCCTCGCCGGGCGTGCCGCCCTGGTCCACGTCCCGAGCCGCCGCACCGGCGACGTCGCCCGTCGAGCCGCCGGCCGATCCGGGCAGGTCGCCGCGGAGAACCGCGTTCGCTCTGGCCGAACGGGTCCCGGCCGCCTGGCGGAGGAACGCCTGCAGGGCGTCCTCGGTGAACACGACGTCGTCGCTGACCAGCACGTCGTACGTGTTGAGCTGGCCGGGTGCCAGCAGGTGCACGTTGGGCGCGTTGCGCAGCGACTTCCAGGTCAGGAGGTCGTCGCGCTCGGCGACCACGAGCACGTTCGGCCGGGTGGTGAGGCCGGCGAGCAGCGCGACGGCCGCCCTGGTGGACGGGGCGTCCCCCTCGACGATGCGGTCCACGACGAAGACGCGGCCGTGCCGGAAGCGGTCGGACAGCGCGCCGCGCAGGGCGGCGGCCTTCATCTTCTTGGGCGTGCGCTGTGCGTAGTCCCGCGGCACGGGGCCGTGGACGATGCCGCCGCCGGTGAACTGCGGCGCGCGGATGGAGCCCTGGCGCGCGCGGCCGGTCCCTTTCTGCCGGTACGGCTTCTTGCCGCCACCGCTGACCTCGCCGCGGGTCTTGGTCTTGTGCGTCCCCTGCCGGGCCGCGGCCAGCTGCGCGACGACGACCTGGTGGATGAGCGGCACGTTGACCTGCACGTCGAAGACCGCGGCCGGCACGTCGACCGTGCGACCGCCCTCCGCGCCGGCCGTGCGCACCGGGAGGCTCAGCGCCTCGCCCTGGACCCCGCCGGACTGCGGGCCGGCGTCGAGGGAGGTGGCGGTCATGCCGCGCCCCCCGCCGCGCCGCTCTTGCCCGCGCCACCCTTGACGGCACTGCGCACGAGCACGGCACCGCCGCGGGGTCCGGGGACCGCGCCGCGCAGGAGCAGCAGCCCGCGCTCGGCGTCGACCGCGTGCACCGTGAGGTTGAGCGTCGTCGTCCGGGCCGCACCGCTGCGTCCGGCCATGCGCTTGCCCTTGAACACGCGGCCGGGGGTGGAGGCACCCCCGATCGAGCCGGGCATGCGGTGCTTGCGCTGCACACCGTGGCCGGCGCCGAGGCCCCGGAAGTTGTGGCGCTTCATGACGCCGGTGTAGCCCTTGCCCTTGCTCGTGCCGATCACGTCGACCTTCACCCCGTCGGCGAACATGTCCGTGGTGACCTCCTGGCCGACCTCGTACGCCGACGCGTCCGCAGTGCGGATCTCGACGAGGAAGCGGCGCGGCGGCACGCCGGCCTTGGCGAAGTGGCCCGCCTCGGGCTTGGTCACCTTCCGCGGGTCGATCGCACCCCAGCCGATCTGCACGGCGGAGTAGCCGTCCTTCTCGGGGGTGCGCACCTGCGTCACCACGCACGGCCCGGCCTTGACGACGGTGACCGGAACGATCCGGTTGTTGGCGTCGAAGACCTGGGTCATGCCGAGCTTCTCGCCGAGCAGACCCTGGCTGGTCCGCCCGCTCTCAGTCGCTGCCACAGCTGAGACCCCTCAGAGCTTGATCTCGATGTCGACGCCCGCCGGGAGGTCGAGCCGCATGAGCGAGTCCACCGTCTTCGGCGTGGGGTCGAGGATGTCGATGAGCCGCTTGTGCGTGCGCATCTCGAAGTGCTCGCGGCTGTCCTTGTACTTGTGCGGCGAGCGGATGACGCAGTAGACGTTCTTCTCGGTCGGCAGCGGCACCGGTCCCGCGACCTGCGCGCCCGTACGCGTCACCGTGTCGACGATCTTGCGCGCCGAGCTGTCGATGACCTCGTGGTCGTAGGCCTTGAGCCGGATGCGGATCTTCTGTCCCGCCATGGGAGCTTCTCTGTCCTGTCTCGGAGTGCCGCTGGGTGCTGGCCGCCCTCGGTGGGGGTCGGCCGGGACGCCGCGCGGTGCGGCGGCCGGCTCCTGAGCAGGAGCGGCCGCCGCACCGGAGGTCCTACTTGGTGATCTTCGTGACGCGACCCGCGCCCACGGTCCGGCCACCCTCGCGGATGGCGAAGCGCAGGCCCTCCTCCATGGCGATGGGCTGGATGAGGGTCACCTTCATCTCGGTGTTGTCACCGGGCATGACCATCTCGGTGCCCTCGGGCAGGTCGACGACGCCCGTGACGTCCGTGGTGCGGAAGTAGAACTGCGGGCGGTAGTTGTTGAAGAACGGCGTGTGACGGCCGCCCTCGTCCTTGGACAGGATGTAGACCTGCGCTTCGAACTCGGTGTGCGGCGTGATCGACTTCGGCTTGCAAACGACCTGGCCACGCTCGACCTCCTCGCGCTTGATGCCGCGGATGAGCAGGCCGACGTTGTCACCCGCCATGCCCTGGTCGAGCAGCTTGCGGAACATCTCGACGCCGGTGACGGTCGTGGTCCTGACCGTCTCCTTGATGCCGACGATCTCCACCGTCTCGTTGACGTTGATGACGCCGCGCTCGATGCGCCCGGTCACCACGGTCCCGCGACCGGTGATGGTGAAGACGTCCTCGATCGGCATGAGGAACGGCTTGTCGGTCTCGCGGACCGGCTCCGGGATCGACTCGTCGACCGCCGACATGAGCTCGAGGAGCTTGTCGCCCCACTCCTGGTCGCCCTCGAGCGCCTTGAGCGCGGACACGCGGACCACCGGCAGGTCGTCGCCCGGGAACTCGTACTCGCTGAGGAGCTCGCGGACCTCCAGCTCGACGAGCTCGAGGATCTCCTCGTCGTCGACCATGTCGGCCTTGTTGAGCGCCACGACGATGTAGGGCACGCCGACCTGGCGGGCGAGCAGCACGTGCTCCTTGGTCTGCGGCATCGGCCCGTCGGTGGCGGCCACGACCAGGATCGCGCCGTCCATCTGCGCCGCACCCGTGATCATGTTCTTGATGTAGTCGGCGTGACCGGGGCAGTCGACGTGCGCGTAGTGCCGGCGCTCGGTCTGGTACTCGACGTGCGCGATCGAGATCGTGATGCCGCGAGCCTTCTCCTCCGGCGCCTTGTCGATCTGGTCGAACGCGTAGTCCTGGTTGAGGTCCGGGTACTTGCGGTGCAGCACCTTGGTGATGGCCGCGGTCAGCGTCGTCTTGCCGTGGTCGATGTGACCGATGGTGCCGATGTTGACATGCGGCTTGGTGCGCTCGAACTTCGCCTTGGCCATGTGGCCTGTCCTCCTGTGCGGGCGGGGGTCGGGCGGGTCTCGTCAGTGAGCTGGGGGATGCGCGCTACTCGCCACGCACCTTCGCTGCGGTCATGTGCTCGGCGACGTGGCTCGTTCGCTGACGCTCACTCACCACGCACCTTCGCGATGATCTCCTTGGCCACGTTGCCCGGGACCTCGGCGTACGAGTCGAACTGCATGGAGTAGCTGGCACGGCCCTGCGTCTTGCTGCGCAGGTCGCCGACGTAGCCGAACATCTCGGACAGCGGGACGAGCGCGCGCACGATCCGCACGCCGGCTCGCTCGTCCATCGCCTGGATGAGCCCGCGCCGGCTGTTGAGGTCGCCGATGACGTCGCCCATGTTCTCCTCGGGCGTGGTCACCTCGACGGCCATCATCGGCTCCATGAGCGCCGGGTCGCCCTTGCGGGCGGCTTCCTTGAAGCCCATCGAGCCGGCGATCTTGAACGCCATCTCGGACGAGTCGACCTCGTGGTACTGCCCGTCGAGCAGCGTCACCTTGACGCCGACCAGCGGGTAGCCCGCCAGGACGCCGTGCTGCAGGGCCTCCTGGCAGCCCTGGTCGACCGACGGGATGTACTCCCGCGGCACGCGCCCGCCGGTGACGGCGTTCTCGAACGCGTACGTGCCGTCGGTCTCGGTGTCGGTGATGGGCTCGAGCCGGAGCACGATCTTGGCGAACTGGCCGGAGCCGCCGGTCTGCTTCTTGTGCGTGTAGTCGTACTTGTCGACGACCCGGCGCAGCGTCTCCCGGTAGGCGACCTGCGGCTTGCCGACGTTGGCCTCGACCTTGAACTCGCGGCGCATGCGGTCCACCAGGATGTCCAGGTGGAGCTCGCCCATGCCGCCGATGATCGTCTGGCCGGTCTCCTCGTCGGTCTTGACGCGGAAGGTCGGGTCCTCCTCCGCCAGTCGCTGGATGGCGGTGCCGAGCTTCTCCTGGTCGCCCTTGGTCTTGGGCTCGATCGCGACGTCGATGACCGGGTCGGGGAAGGTCATCGACTCGAGGATGACCGGCGCGTCGGAGTCGCACAGCGTGTCACCGGTGGTGGTCTGCTTCAGACCGATGACCGCGCAGATGTCGCCCGCCCTGACCTCGGAGATGTCCTCCCGCGAGTTGGCGTGCATCTGCATGAGACGCCCGATCTTCTCCTTGCGGTCCTTGGTGCTGTTGAGGACCGCGGTCCCAGACTGCAGGGTCCCGGAGTAGACGCGGATGTAGGTCAGCTTGCCGACGTGAGGGTCGGTCTGGATCTTGAAGGCCAGCGCGGAGAACGGCGCGGCGAACTCCGGCTCGCGGGTCTCGACGACGCTCTCGTCCTTGACCGACCGGCCCTGCACGCCACCGATGTCGAGCGGGCTGGGCAGGAAGTCGATGACGGCGTCGAGCATGGGCTGCACGCCCTTGTTCTTGAACGCCGACCCGCAGAGCACCGCGGTCACGGTGTGCTCGGTCGTGCTCCCGAGGACGGCGCGGCGGATCCCGGCCTTCAGCTGCTCGGCGGAGATGTCCTCCCCCTCGAGGTACGCCTCCATGATCTGGTCGTCGTTGTCGGCGAGCGCCTCGAGCAGCTTGCCGCGGTACTCCTCGGCCTGCTCGGCGTACTCGGCCGGGATGTCGACCACGTCGAACTTGTCGCCCTTGGCGCTCTTGTCGTCGAGGGGCCAGTGCAGCGCCTTCATGTTGATGAGGTCGATGACGCCGGTGAAGTCGGCCTCGCTGCCCCAGGGCAGCTGCAGCACCAGCGGCGTGGCGTGGAGCCGGCTCACGATCATGTCGACGGTGCGGAAGAAGTTCGCACCCGTCCGGTCCATCTTGTTGACGAAGCAGATCCGGGGGACGCCGTACTTGTCGGCCTGGCGCCACACCGTCTCGGACTGCGGCTCGACGCCGGCGACGGAGTCGAAGACCGTCACGGCGCCGTCGAGGACGCGCAGCGAGCGCTCGACCTCGACGGTGAAGTCGACATGGCCCGGCGTGTCGATGATGTTGATGCGGTGGCCCGCCCACTGGCACGTCGTGGCGGCGGACGTGATGGTGATGCCGCGCTCCTGCTCCTGCGCCATCCAGTCCATCGTCGCGGCGCCGTCGTGCACCTCGCCGATCTTGTAGGCCCGGCCGGTGTAGTAGAGGATGCGCTCGGTCGTCGTGGTCTTGCCCGCGTCGATGTGCGCCATGATCCCGATGTTGCGGGTCTTGGCGAGGACGTCGTTGCTGGCCACTGCTGCCTCTCAGGTACGGCTCGGGTCGTGCTACGTCCGGGGCGACGTTACGCCCCGTACTTGCTGGACTACCAGGGGTGTCCGGGCTACCAGCGGTAGTGCGCGAAGGCCTTGTTGGACTCGGCCATCTTGTGCATGTCCTCGCGCCGCTTGACGCTGGCGCCGAGGCCGTTGCTGGCGTCGAGCAACTCGTTCATGAGCCGCTCG
>JALYNK010000034.1 GCA_030773235.1 Actinomycetota bacterium
GTGATCAAGATGGCGGTGGTGCAGGCCCTGCGCGCTCCCGTCCAGGCCGTCTGGGACCTCGACGTCGCACCCGGCTCGACGACCGAGATGCACAGCACCCCGTCGGGGTGGCGCGTCACCGCGGTGTCCTGCCGGTCAGCCGCACCACCCTGACGGTCGGACAGCTGGGGCTGTGCACCCGCCAGAAGAAGTCGCCCACGCGCCGGCCGAGCCAGCCCGAGCCGGCCGGCGCGCGACGCACAAGTCGTCGGCCGCCAGCCGGAAGTGTTGGCGACAGATGCCCGCGGGCGGTTGCACGAGGCGCACCTCACCGAGCGGCAGCACACCCGGCTGCAGCCTGGGCTGGCCGTCGGCGACCCAGGCAGCGACGTTGACCTCGCCTGGTACGGCGAGCAGCAGCTGCGCGCGATCTGCAGCGGCACCGCGCACCCGACCACCGGCGTGCTGCTGTGCGGTCAGCGGACTGCGCAGCGGCCGAGGGACGTTCAGCCGAGGTCTCCAGGCAGCTGGGGCGGCTGGCGGCGTGCAGTGCGGAGACCGCCTAAGTCCCCGGCGGCGTGCAGGCAGGTACGAACGAACGATGCCGGAGTCGTCACGGTGCGCGCAGGATGAGCAGGTCGTCCCGCTCCTCCCCCTCAGGAGACCCGCCTTGCTCAAGCGCGCCCCTGCCACCGCCGTCGGCCTCTCGCTGGCCGCCGCTCCCCTGCTGCCCGCCACTCCGGCGCACGCCGACCACACCTACGTCGAGCGGGCCGGCGTCAGCGGCTTCAGCTACGGCACGCAGTCGTACCGCACCTTCACCGTGTGGGCCGACGTCGAGACCGAGGACCCCTGGGACACCGACGTGCGGTACTCGCTGGAGCCGACGAACCCCGACTGCCTCGTGTTCGAGTACGGCGAACTGACGCGCGACTACGGCAACCGCTTCAGCGGTGAGCTGGTCCTGAGCCAGTCCGACCTCTACGGCGGCAACGCCTGCGCCGGCGACTGGGTGCTGGAGGTCTCCGCCTTCGACTGGTCCAGCGGTGGTGGTTACACCACGGGCGACCGGACCATCGTCCGGTTCAAGCGCCAGTCGCGGGTCGTCAACAACAACGCCGGTCCCGAGCCGGTGGCCTCGGGCGGCACGGTGCGGGTCACCGCCGGCCTGCAGCGCGCGAGCTGGGAGACCTTCCGCTACGGCGCCCTCGGCGGGCGGTCGGCGGAGCTGCAGTTCAAGCCCTCCGGCGGGTCGTACTCCACGGTCAAGACCGTGACGTCGAGCAGCACCGGTCACCTCAGTGCCAGCGTCCGGCAGTACCGCGACGGCTGCTACCGCTGGGTGTTCCGCGGCTTCTCCACGACCGCCGCGTCCACGAGCGGGGGCGACTGCGTCGACGTGGACTGACGCCTCGTGCGCGGTCCGGTGCGGCCGCGGTCCCGTCGAGGTCCGTGGGCAGGTGCGCACCGTGGCCGGTGGGACCGCGGACGTGTCGTCGTCCATCGGCTGCGGCGGCTGCTCGCACTACCGCGCCGAGCAGTCGGCGCTGTGCGACAGCGACCGCAGCCGCGGCTCCAGGAGGAGTCGCGGTCGGGACCCGGCCCGATCAACCGTCGGCAACGGGGCGGTGCCGGACGGCCCTCGGCGCGTCCGTTCGGGTGGACGACGACACGCGGAAGAAGTCGCCGCCCTTGCGCCGGCGGTCGTCGGAGCCCCAGTACCGCCGCTGTGGGGGCAGGCGCAGGAGTTGCGGGATGTGCTTGGAGCAGTGCACGTAGGCCTCCTCCACCTCGACCACCAGCCACAGGGCGGCCTTGCGCCCCGGGTGGTCGTCGTGAGGCAGGAGCGGCTGCTCGCCGCGCAGGTCGTCGTCCGCGACCACCCGGGCGCGGCCGTTCACGTGCAGGCCGATGACGTCGCGCGTGAAGTCGAGGAACAGCAGCCCGGCGCGCCCGGTCTCCTCGATGTTCCCGAGACTGGCCATGACCCCGTTGCCCCGGTACTCCGGGTAGGCGAGCCGGTGGGGGTCCAGAACGGTGACGAAGCCGGGCGGACCTGCCCGCAGGCTGCAGTCGCACTCGCCGTTGCCGTCGGCGGTGCCGAGGAAGAGCAGCTCCTGACGGGCGACGAACGCCTGCATCTCGGCGTTGAGGTGGTCGAGCACCTGCTCCCGGTAGAAGCTCCCGGCACGTGTGCCGGTGCCGAGCTGCGCCTGGAGGCGTTGTTCTCCCGCAGCTGGCCGACGCCCGTTCCCCATCTCGCGCCTCCTGCGCTGGACGTCCGCGACCGCTCCTCGCCGCGCTCCCGAGGCTGGCACGACAGCCGCCCGGCACCGATGGCCTGTCCGGGCTAGTGCGCGACCCGCGGACGAGCATTCGGCCGGGCCCGACGCGGCTCTAGGCGAGGGGCGCGGCCTGCGGCACGACGGGGACCGCGACCGGCCGGCGGCTCCGCCCGACCGACAGGGCGAGCGCGGCGGCCACCGCGCACAGCACGCCCGCGGTGACGAACGCCGGCCCGTAGGAGCCCAGCCCGTCGCGCACGACCCCCGCGCCGTACGCGGCGCACGCCGCGCCGATCTGGTGCGCGGCGAACACCCAGCCGAAGACGACCGCGGCACGCTCCGGCCCGGCGACCCCGGCGCACAGCGCGATCGTCGGCGGGACGGTGGCCACCCAGTCGAGCCCGTAGAACACGATGAACGCGAGGAGCGGCAGCGAGCCGGTCTGCAGCACGACGGGCAGCGCGAGCAGCGACAGCCCGCGCAGGCCGTAGTACCAGGCCAGCAGCGCGCGGGGGTCGAAGCGGTCCGTGAGCCACCCCGACGCCGTCGTGCCGATGATGTCGAAGATGCCGATGGTGGCGAGCAGGGACGCCGCCGCCACCTGGGTCATCCCGTGGTCGTGGGCGGCCGGGATGAAGTGCGTGCCGATGAGGCCGTTCGTCGAGGCGCCGCAGACGAAGAACGACCCGGCGAGCAACCAGAAGCGCCCGCTGCCGGCGGCGAGCCGCAGCCCCGCGAACGCCGCCGCCATCGGGTTGCCGGTCGCCGTGGCGGTAGGCGGCGTGCTTTCGTCCGCGCCGTACGGCCGGGCGCCGACGTCCTCCGGCCGGTCGTGCAGGAACAGCAGCGCCAGCGGCACGCCGAGCAGCGCCGCGCCGGCGACGGTCAGCGACGCGGCGCGCCAGCCGTACGACGTGGCGAGGGTGGCGAGCAGCGGCAGGAACACCAGCTGCCCGGTGGCGCTGGCCGCGGTGAGGACGCCGGTGACGAGCCCGCGGCGGGCGACGAACCACCGGTTGGCCACCGTCGCGGCGAACACGCTCGCCAGGCACCCGGTGCCGAGCCCCACGACGACGCCCCAGAGCAGCACGAGCTGCCAGGACGCGGTCATGAAGACCGTGAGACCGGAGCCGATCGCGCACAGGGACAGCGCCCCGAGCACAACGCGGCGCACCCCGAAGCGCAGCATCGCGGCGGCTGCGAACGGCCCGGTGAGGCCGAACAGCACGAGGTTGACGCCGACGGCGAGCGACAGCGTCGAGCGCGACCAGCCGAAGGACTCCTCGAGCGGGACGATGAGCACACCGGGGGTCGATCGGAAGCCGCTGGCGAGCAGCAGCGTCACGAACGCGACCGCGGCGACGACCCACGCCGGGTGCAAGCGGCCGCGCGGGGCGAGGACGGTCACCGCGACACCGTACGGACGGCCTCCGACGCGTCCGGGTCGTCGGGCGGAGCCGCCGGCAGCCGCACCGCGAACGTGGTCCCGTGCCCCACGGCCGAGTCGACCTCGACCCGGCCGCCGTGGGCGGCGACGAGCGCGGCGACGATCGACAGGCCGAGGCCGCTGCCGGTCGTCGCCGCACCGGTGCGGGTGCGGGAGCTGTCGGCGCGGTAGAAGCGCTCGAACACCCGCGCCGCGACCTCGGGGAGCATGCCCGGCCCGTCGTCGCGCACGTCGACGCGCACCTCGCCGTCCTCCGCGGCGACCCGGACGTCGACCGTCGTGCCGCGCGGGGTGTGGGCGACAGCGTTGCCGACGAGGTTGCCGACGACCTGGCGCAGCCGGGCCTCGTCCCCGGTGACCGGCGGAACGTCCGGTGACTCCTCGAGGCGCACGACGTGGTCCGGCGCGACGCCGCGCACGTCGTGCACCGCGTCGGCGGCCACCGCACGCAGGTCCACGGGCTCGCGCTGCAGCGGGCGCTGCTGGTCCAGGCGGGCGAGCAGCAGGAGGTCCTCGACCAGCAGCCCCATGCGCGCGGCCTCGCCCTCGATCCGCTGCATGACCCGGTCGAGGTCGGCGCCGCCTCCCACGGCGCCCTGCCGGTAGAGCTCCGCGAACCCCCGGATGGACGTGAGCGGGGTGCGCAGCTCGTGGCTGGCGTCGCCGACGAACCGGCGCATCCGGTCCTCCGAGGCGCGGGCCTGCTCCTCGCTGCGCTGCTGCGCCTCGTACGCGGTCTGGAAGCGGTCGACCATGCGGTTGAAGGAGGCCGAGAGGCTCCCGACCTCGGTGCGGGGATCGAGCACCGGCACGCGGCGGCTGAGGTCGCCCTCGGCGATGGCGTGCGCGGTCGTCTCCACCTCGACGAGCGGGCGGAGGCTCCGCCGGACGAGGTACCACGCGAGACCGGCGGCCAGCGCGAGCGCGGCGAGGCCGACGAGCGCGTCGATGGCGAGCAGTCGCCCGACCGTCTCCTCCACGCCGCGCAGCGGGAGGGCGAGCACGAGGCTCTCGCCGTCGGGCAGGGCGACGACGCGGGTGCGCCAGTCCGTGCTGCCGTCGGTGGCCGGCACGGTGAACGCCCGGCCCGCCAGCCGCCGGGCCCGCTCGGCGTCCAGCGGCGGCAGCTGCGGCGGTGCGGCCTGACCGCGGACGTCGCCGAGCCGGTCGGACACCTTCGTGCCCGCGCTGTCGTACTGCGCCGTGTAGAAGTCGACGGGAGTGACGCCGCCGCCGCGCGGACCGGGCCCGCCGCGTCCTCCGCGCCGGCTGTTCCGGTCCGGGTCGGCGTCGTCGAGCGCGCGGCCGACGTCGGCCGGCCGCTCGCCGGCGGTCCGGGCGCTGAGCGCCAGGTTGGCGTCGACGCGGTCCAGCAGGTAGCTGCGCAGCGCGACCGTCCCGGCGAGGCTGGTCGCGAGCACGACGAGAGCGGCCGTGAGCAGCAGCAGCGCGAGCAGCTGGGTGTGCAGCGGCAGCGAGCGGACCGCGGGCAGCCTCACCGGGGCGTGCGCAGCACGTACCCGACGCCGCGCACGGTGTGCAGCAGCCGCGGCTCGGAGGTGTCGAGCT
The DNA here is from genome assembly GCA_030773235.1 of Actinomycetota bacterium. Lineage (GTDB taxonomy): Bacteria > Actinomycetota > Actinomycetes > Mycobacteriales > SCTD01 > JALYNK01. The sequence continues at coordinate 5,281 of JALYNK010000034.1, forward strand.
TGCGGCGCAGGTACGACACGTACGACTCGACGACGTTGCCGTCGCCGCCGAAGTCGTAGTTCCACACGTGCTCGAGGATCTGCCGCTTGGACAGCACCCGGCCCGGGTTCTGCAGGAAGTAGCGCAGCAGCTTGAACTCGGTGGGCGAGAGCTCGACGAGCCGGCCGGCCTTCGAGACCTCGTGGGTGTCGTCGTCGAGCTCGAGGTCGCCGAACGCCAGCCGCGCCCCCGAGGAGGCCGAGCCGCGGCCGGTCCGCCGCAGGACCGCGCGGATGCGGGCCACGACCTCCTCCAGGCTGAACGGCTTGGTCACGTAGTCGTCGCCGCCGAGCGTCAGCCCAGCGATCTTGTCCCCGTTGGCGTCGCGTGCGGTGAGGAAGACGACGGGGACGTGCTGCCCGTCGTTGCGCAGCCGCCGCGCCACCTCGAAGCCGTCCAGGCGCGGCAGCATGACGTCGAGCACGAGCAGGTCGGGGCGCAGCTCGCGGGCGCGGGCGAGCGCCTGCTCGCCGTCCGCGGCGGTGGTGACCTCGAAGCCGGCGAACCGCAGGCTCACGGACAGCAGCTCGAGGATGTTCGGCTCGTCGTCCACGACGAGCAGGTGCGCGCTCGGTGCGCCGGTCGGCGGTGTGAGGGTCACGGGTCCTCCGGGTCGGTCGCCCTCAGTGTCGGCGCCGTTCCCGGCAGTCCGCTGGGAGCGGGCTGGGAGCCTGCTCGTGGCCCCCGCCCGCTCTCCGCCCGGTCAGCCCTGCGGTGCGCTGATGTTGACCATCCAGCTCACCCCGAACCGGTCGACGAGCATGCCGAAGCTGTCGCCCCAGGGCGCTGGCTCCAGCGGGAGGGCGACGGTGCCGTCCGCGGACAGCCCGTCCCAGTACCGGCGCAGCTCGGCCTCGTCGTCGCCGCTGAGCGAGACGGCGAAGCCCGAGGGCGGCGCCACCTCCATGTTGTTCGGGGTGTCGGCCGCCATGAGCACCAGCCCGCGGTCCGTCTCGAGCAGACCGTGCATGACCTTGTCCTGCTCGGTCGGGTCGTCGCTGGCGTGCATCTCCGCGAACGTGCTGAGCTGCAGGCTGCCGCCCAGCACCGCGTGGTAGTGCTCCAGTGCCTGTCGCGCGGTGTCGCGGAAGCTCAGGTACGGGTTCAGTCTGATCGTCATGCCGGTACCGACGTCGGCCGGCGGTCGGACTCATCGCTGCCACGCCGGGGCCGGCGCCGCACCGGTCCTGTCGGTGGTGCGCGGCAGGCTGTCGGCAGACAGCGACGACTCGGCCGGCGGCCGTGCGTCGCGTCTACCCGATGGCAGTGGTGGGAGCGTCGTGAGGACGGCAGGTGCGCAGGCCGGTGGGGTGCCGTCGGACGACGGGGTTCGGGGCGGGTGCGAGCGGCAGGGGCGGGTCCGTGTCTGAGCCGGTGATCCAAGCGTCCGGCCTGGTCAAGCGGTACGGCAGCGTCACCGCGCTGCACGGGCTCGACCTGGCCGTGCCGGCGGGGACGGTCCTGGGGCTGCTCGGGCCGAACGGCGCCGGCAAGACCACCGCGGTGCGCGTGCTCACCACGCTGCTGGAGCCGGACGAGGGCTCCGCGCGCGTCGCCGGGATGGACGTGCGCACCGACCCGCGGGGTGTGCGCGAGCGGATCGGGCTGTCGGGCCAGTACGCCGCGGTCGACGAGTACCTCACCGGCCGCGAGAACCTCGACATGATCGGCCGGCTGTACCACCTGGGGCGCCGGCGCTCCCGGGAGCGCGCCCAGGAGCTGCTCGTGCAGTTCCGGCTCGCCGACGCGGCCGACCGGCCGGTCAAGACGTACTCCGGGGGCATGCGGCGGCGGCTGGACCTCGCCGGCGCCATCGTGGCCCGGCCGCCGGTGCTGTTCCTCGACGAGCCGACGACCGGCCTCGACCCGCGCAGCCGCAACGACATGTGGGACGTCATCCGGGAGCTCGTCGGCAGCGGGACCACCCTGCTGCTGACGACGCAGTACCTCGAGGAGGCTGACCGGCTCGCCGACCGCATCGTCGTCATCGACCACGGGCGCGCCATCGCCGAGGGCACGGCCGACGAGCTCAAGGCGCAGGTCGGCGGCGAGCGGGTCGAGCTCGTCGTCGACACCTCCGAGGCCGTGCCCGCCGCCTGCCGCGTGCTGGGCCGGCTGGCGAGCGGCGAGGTGCAGGTGGACGAGCAGGCCCGCCAGCTGACCGCACCCGTCCGCGGCGGCGCCCGCGTGCTGACCGAGGCGCTGAGGCAGCTCGACGCCGAGGGGGTGACCGTGCTGGACGTGGGGCTGCGCCGCCCGACGCTCGACGACGTCTTCCTGTCGCTGACCGGACACGCGTCCGACGACGCAGACGGGCCCGGCGCGGCGCCGCGGCCGCCCGTCCCCCGCGCGCCCGGCACCGCTTCCGTCCCGAGCGCTGCCGTCCCGAGCGCTGCCGGCCCGGCCGCTCTCGACCCGTCCGGTCCTGACCCGTCTGTGGAGGTGACCCGATGAGCGGCCTGCTCCCCGCGCTAGCTGACGCCGGCGTCGTCGCCAAGCGCAACCTCATCAAGATCAAGCGCGTGCCGGAGCTGCTCGTCTTCACGACGATGTCGCCGATCATGTTCGTGCTGCTCTTCGCGTACGTGTTCGGCAGCGCGATCGACGTGCCGGGCGTGGGTTACCGCGAGTTCCTCATCGCGGGGATCTTCGCGCAGACCGTGATCTTCGGTGCCACGCTGACCGGGGCGGGGCTGGCCGACGACATCCAGAAGGGCGTGATCGACCGGTTCCGGTCGCTGCCGATGGCCCGCTCCGCGGTGCTCGTCGGCCGGACCACCAGCGACATCGCCAACAACGTGCTCGTCATCGTCGTGATGTCCGCGACCGGCCTGCTGGTGGGCTGGCGCATCCGCACGTCCGTGCTCGAGGCGCTGGCCGGCTTCCTGCTGCTCCTGCTCTTCGCCTACGCGGTGTCGTGGCTGATGGCGTGCGTGGGGCTGCTCGTCCCGAGCGTGGAAGTGGTGCAGCAGGCGTCGTTCATCGTGATCTTCCCGCTGACGTTCATCGCCAACACGTTCGTGCCGACCAACGACTTCCCGTCGGTCCTGCGGACCTTGGCCAACTGGAACCCGGTCTCCGCGGTGACGCAGGCGGCCCGCGAGCTGTTCGGCAACACGAGCCCGGCATTCCCGGCGCCGGAGGTCTGGCCGCTGCAGCACCCGGTGCTCTACACGCTGATCTGGGTCGCCGCGCTGCTCGCGGTGTTCGTGCCGCTGGCCGTCGCGCTCTACAAGCGGGCCGCCAGCCGCTGACGGAGGCCCACGTCCTCCGACTTCACAGCCGTCCCCCAGGTACGTCCCGGGCCGGGCACAGGACCGGTGCCGATCGTGGTCGTGACGGCCCGAGGAGCGGGTCGACGACGGAAGGCACGGACGTGGACAGCACCCCTCCCCCCACCCCCGCGGCGCGCGGCTGGCGCCGCCACGGCAAGGCGGCCGCGCTCGTCGCCAGCGGCCTGGTCACCGGCGGCCTGCTCGCCGGCACCCTGACCGCGAACGCGGCGGACACCGGGCCGAGCCCGTCGAGCGGCAGCTCCTCGTCGGCGCAGACGGACCGCGACGAGTCGAGGAGCCAGCGCAGCGACGAGCAGCTGCTCACCGGCGAGACGGCCGACAAGGTGCGCGCCGCGGTGCTCGCGAAGTACCCGGGCGCGACCGTCCAGCGCGTGGAGTCGGACTCCGACGGGGTCTACGAGGCGCACCTGGTCACCGCTGACGGCGGGCGGCTGACGGCGGAGGTCGACCGGTCGTTCGCGGTCACCGGCGAGGAGCAGGGCGGCCGCGGGCACAGTCGCGGCCACCACCACGACGACGACGAGGACACGGACGACGACTGACCGGACGGGACGGGGCCGGCACGGCCCCGTCCGCACCGCCTCTCGCGCCGGTCAGGGCGCGGCGGGCCCGGTCAGGTCGAGCAGCGCCCGGTCG
>JALYNK010000035.1 GCA_030773235.1 Actinomycetota bacterium
CGTCGCCGGACAGCGCAGCCGCGAGCGGGCGCACGACGCCGTGCTGCGCCGGCTCGGTCTGGAGCCGCTGCTCGACCTGCGCCTGCGCGCCGGCGAGGGCGTGGGCGCGGCGCTCGCCGCGCAGCTGCTGCTCAGCGGCCTGCAGCTGCGCCGGGCGACCGGCCGTACGGCCGTCGTCCTCCCGGCTCAGTAGCAGCAGCGCGACACCAGCGGCAGCCCGGTCGACCGGCGGGGCGTCGAGCGGCCGGCGTCGGGCACAGGCCGCGGATGAGCACCGACCGAGCCGAGCGTCCCGTCGTGGCCGTCGCGAACCGCCTGCCGGTCCACGCCACCCCGGAGGGCTGGCAGCTGTCACCCGGCGGGCTGGTGACCGCCCTGCGCCCGGTGATGCAGCGCCGGTCGGGCACCTGGGTGGGCTGGGACGGCGGCGACGCCGACACGCCGCAGCGCCTGCCGGAGATGAGCATCGACCTGCAGCCGGTGAGCCTGTCGGCCGAGGACGTCGGCGACTACTACCACGGCGCGTCGAACCGCACCCTGTGGCCGCTGCTGCACGAGGCGGTCGAGCGTCCGGTGTTCGACCGGCACTGGTGGGCCACCTACCGGCGGGTCAACGCGGCCTTCGCCGACAGCGCGGCGTCCGCGCTCGAGGAGCACCCCGACGCGCTGCTGTGGGTGCACGACTACCACCTCATGCTCGTCCCCGAGCTCGTGCGCCAGCGGGCACCGCGGCAGCAGATCGGGTTCTTCCTCCACGTGCCGTGGCCGTCGGTGGACGTCTTCGCCCGGCTGCCCGGCCGGGCGGAGGTGCTGCGCGGCCTGCTCGGCGCCGACGTCGTGTCCTTCCACACCGAGAGCTACCGGCGCAACTTCACCGCGTGCTGCACGCGGCTGCTCGGCGACGAGGTCTCCGTGCGGGGCGCGGAGGTCGTGCTCCGCGACGGTCGGAGCGTGCGGACCACGGCGTCGCCGATCTCGATCGACGCGCAGGACTACGCCGATGTCGCGCGCTCCGACGAGTCCGCCGCCGAGCTCCGGGCGCTCGAGGAGCAGTTCGCCGACCGGACCGTGCTGCTCGGCGTGGACCGGCTCGACTACACCAAGGGCATCGTCGAGCGGCTGCTCGCCTTCGAGCTGCTGCTGGAGCGCCGGGAGGACCTGCGGGAGCGGGTCGTGTTCGTGCAGATCGCCGTGCCCAGCCGCGACGACGTGCAGGAGTACCGCGAGCTGCGGGCCAACCTGGAGCAGATCATCGGCCGGGTGAACGGCCGCTTCACCGCCCCGGGTTCCGACGTGCCGGTCCACTACCTGTACCGCGGGCTGCCGCAGCCCAAGCTCGCCGCGTACTACGCGGTCGCCGACGCCCTGCTCGTCACGCCGCTCATGGACGGCATGAACCTCGTCGCCAAGGAGTACGTCGTCGTGCAGCAGGCGCTGCGCCGCAGCGGTGCGCTCGTGCTCAGCGAGTTCACCGGCGCCGCGCTGGAGCTGCGCGAGGCCGTGCCGTGCAACCCGTACGACGTGGAGGGGCTGTCGCGGCAGGTCGAGCGCGCGCTGGACCTGCCCGCGGACGCCCGCCGGCGGGCGATGTCGACGATGAGCCGGCGGGTGCGCACGCATGACGTCCACCGGTGGGTGGACCGGCAGCTCACCGCCATCGCCGACGCGCCCGCCGCCGAGGGGTAGTCCTCGACGACGGGCGCGTCTGGTCAGGGCGCGACCCCCGACCCCCTTCCGTGCAGCGACGTCAGGCTCCGCTGCCCTCCCCCGTCGCCGAGCCGCCGTCGCCAGTCGTGTTCTCACCGTTCGTCGGCTCCGGCGTCGTCGTGTCACCCGTCGTCGGCGCCGTGCTGCCGCCGGAGGGCTGGTCCTCGCTCGGGTCGGCGACATCGGCGTCCACCAGCTGCCGCACCTCACCGGTGACCGCGACGACCTCAGCGGTCGGCCCGGTCAGTGCCTCGGCGAGCGTCCGGAGCCCGCTGCTCTCGAGCTCCTCCTCGTCCGTCGTGCGGGCCTGCGCGACCAGCCCGTCGACCACCTCCACCGCCTCCGCCAGCGGTCCGGCGAGCGCGGAGCGTGCCGCGTCGATCCGCTGCTGCAGGCCCGTCAGGTCCGTCTCCTCCCGCTCGGCGCGGGCCAGCTCGTCGGCCAGCGCGGCGGCCGCGGCCTGCGCGGGCACGACCGCGGCGGCAGCGGGGTCCACGGCCTCGACCACGTGCCGGACGTTCTGCGCCTCCTTCTTGAGGCCCTGCGCGGTCCTGCCGAGCGCCTGGAGCCGCTTGCTGCTGGTGGCCGCGGCGATCTGCTTGCGGACCTCGGTGACAGCGGTCGCCAGCGCCGCCTGCGCGCCGCCGAGAGCGTCGCGGTGCGCCGACGTCAGCGCCTCGGCCTCGGCGAGAGCGAGGCCGATCTGGCGGACCTCGCGGTCAGCGTTGCCGGCCTTCGCGGACGCGCTCGTGCGTTGACCGGCGAGCGGGTCCTTGACGCTCCCCTTGCCGCTCCCCTTGCCGCCGCTCTGCTTGCCGCCGCTCTGCTTGCCGCCGCGCGTCTCCTTGGTCCGGTCGTCGGCCTTCTGAGCGACGGCGGGGGCGCTGGTCGGGGCGTGCGCGGCGGCCTGGGCCACCCCGCCGCCGGAAAACATCAGGGTCGCGCCGACGGTGAGCGCGAGAGCCGTCTGGGCGCTGCGGGTGATCCTCACGGGAGTCCTCTCGATGAACGCGCCGCTGCTTCCTGCAGCCGGACGTGCAGGAGGGATCGGCCCCCGTCGCCGCCGTTCTGGAGCGTGCCGTCGTGCCGTACCTGAACGGACGCGTGCGTGCCGCCGCCTGCTCCGGCACCGCTGCTCCGCCCGCGCGCCGCGGTGCCCGGCCCGGTGCGTCCGGCGCATCGGGTAGGACGGGCTGGTGACCGGACCGACCGTCCCCGCCCCGGGGCTCACGGGCCCGCTGCCCGCCGACCCGGCCGCGCGCCGGCTCGGCATCGAGGTGCGCGAGGTGGCTCCCGGCCGGGCGACCGCCGTCGTGCGGGTCACCGAGGACATGCTCCGGCCGCACGGGACCTGCCACGGCGGCTACGTCTTCCTGCTCGCCGACACCGCGTTCGGCTACGCCTGCAACGCGCACGGCCCGGCCACCGTGGCCGCCGGGGCCGACGTCGAGTTCATCGAGCCTGCGTACGCCGGCGACGAGCTGGTCGCGGAGGCCGTCGAGCATCCGCGGCGGGGACGCTCCGGGCTGTACGACGTCACCGTGCGGCGGGGCGACCAGGTGGTCGCGGAGTTCCGCGGGCGGAGCCGTACGGTCCGCCCGCCTGCGAGCGCCTGACGCCGTTCGAGCGCGCGTGCGGCAGGCCGCGCGGCACCCCGGCCGGGGCTACAGGCGGCGTCTCAAGGTGGCGATGCAAGGGCGTCCGGTCGTCGACCTCCAGGAGCCGGCGTGCGCGCCTGTCCCTCTGCCCGTGGCCTCGGCCTGCGCCTGCTCGCCGCGGGCCTCGCCGTCACCGCGGGCCTGCCCCCGGCCGCTGCGGTCGCCCCGCTCGCCCCGCCGAGCGCGGTGCCCGAGCCGGGCTTCTCGCACGAGGACCGGCCGCCGCCGGGCGTCGACGTCCGGCGGCCGGTGCCGACCGACGAGCTGCTGCGCCGCGCAGGCGTGCCCCGCGGGACGAGCCCGGCCTCCGCGCCCCGCGCCGACGTGCGGCGGCTCGGGACCGCCTCCGCGTCCGGGCCGTCGTACGCCGCCGCCGCGCCCCCGGCCGGCCGACCCGTCAACACGGACCTCACCCGGCACGTCACCCCCAGCTGCAACGGCACGGGGCGCGACGGCAAGCGGGTGCAGGTCGTGTACGCGCACCGCAGCGACCGGCCCTCCCGCCTGAGCGACCTCGCCCCCGCGATCCGCAGCTGGGCGGCCGACGTCGACGACGCGCTCTCGGTGTCGGCGCGCAAGACCGGCGGCGAGCGCCGTGTGCGCTGGGTGGCCTCCTGGCTGCCGGACGGGGGCTGCACCCCGCGGGTCACCTCCGTCGCGATCAGCCGGGCAGCGGCCGACGACGTGCGCGCGATGGTCAGCGAGCTGCAGGCCAAGGGCCTCGACCGGGCCGACCGGAAGTACCTCGTCTTCGCCGACGTGTCGCGCTACTGCGGCATCGCGCAGCACTTCGACGACAGCCGGCCGGACGCCGACAACTGGAGCAACGGCGCGGCGCCGATGTTCGCCCGCGTCGACAGCGGCTGCTGGGGCTCCCCCGGCTCCCGCTCGGTCGCCGCGCACGAGGTCATGCACACCCTCGGCGCCGTCAACAGCGGCGCGCCGCACCACACCTCGGCCGGGCACTGCACCGACGGGCACGACCTCATGTGCTACGTGGACGGCAGCCCGCAGACGTACACGACGAGCCGCTGCGCCGATCCCGACGCCGAGCACGTCTTCGACTGCCGCGACGACGACTACTTCGCGGTACGACCGGCCGGGCGCTACCTGCCGACGCACTGGAACACCGCCGACAGCGGCTTCCTCGACCGCCGCGTCCCCAGGCCGGGGCTCGCCGGAACGTACTTCGACGGGCGCGACTTCACCGGCACGGTCGTCCGGCGCCGCGACGCGACGGTGGACTTCGGCTGGTCGGGCTCGCCGGTCGCGGGGATCGGCGGCGACACGTTCAGCGTGCGCTGGTCCGGCAAGCTGCTCGCGCCGGTGGCCGGCACGTACACGCTGTACGGCACCTCGAACGCCGGCATGCGCATCCGGGTCGACGGGCGCCTCGTCGTCGACGACTGGTCCTCGCACACGGCCCGCGAGCGCGCCTCGGCGCCGCTCGAGCTCGCCGCCGGCAAGCACGCGATCGAGGTCGAGTTCTACGAGACGACGGGCAGCGCGACCGCCCGGCTGGCCTGGCAGGGCCCCGGCATCGCCAAGCAGATCGTGCCCTCGACGAGGCTGTCGACCGTCTGACTCAGCCGCTGATGAGCTGGCGGTAGAGGCTCAGGGTGTCGCCGACCACCCACACGCGGGTGAGCCGGCCGTCGCGGACGTCGTGCACGGCCTGCCCGACGTAGGACACGTGACGGCCGCTGCCGAGCACCCCGAGCAGCTCCCGGACGTGCGTGGCGCGGAACGTCATGCGCGCCCAGACCTGCGGCCCCGCGAGCGCGACCTCGTCGAGGGTCACCGTGAGGTCGGGCATCGCGGCCTGCGCCGCGCTGGCGTACGCGAGGAAGCCGTCGAGGCCGTGCGCCTCGCTCCCGAGCGACCCGCGCCAGGCGACGTCCGGCGCCAGCAGGGCGGAGGCCGCGGCGAGGTCGCGCTCGTCGAACACCTGCCGCCAGAAGCGGCGCACCAGCGCCTCGGGCTCCACACCCCTGTCGCTCTCTTCCCTGTCCGCCACCGGGGCATCCTGCCGCGCCGGGCAGACTGCCGGGCCGGACGGTCGAGGAGGCGGCGTGGACCTGCAGGGGCTTCTGGTGAGGTACGAGCGGTTCCTCGCCGAGCAGGTCGCGCCGCTCGAGGTCGACCTGGCCCGGCAGGGCGTCGGCACGCCGTGGGCCCCGGCGCTCGACGAGGCCGGCCGCATGCACCCGGTCGTCTGGGAGGCGCGGCGGGAGGTGCAGCGCCGCTCGGCCGCCGCCGGGCTGTACGCCCCGCACCTGCCGGTCGAGGTCGGCGGCCTGGGGCTGAGCCGCGTGCAGACGATGCACGTCGAGGAGCTCGTCTACCGGCGCGCCGGTCTCGGGCTGGGCCTGGCGGCGCTGGCGTGGACCGAGGGTCCCGGGCCCAACCTGCTGCACCTGTCCCCCGGCGGCCGCGAGCGCCTCCTCGGGCCGCTGGTGCGCGCGGAGACGACCACCGCGTTCGCCAACACCGAGCCGGGCGTGGGGTCGGACGTGCTGTCGATGTCGACGCGCGCCGAGCGCGACGGCGACGGGTGGCTGCTGACCGGCACCAAGGGCTGGATCACCAACGCGCACTTCTGCGACGTGGCGCAGGTCGTCGCGGTGACCGACCCGGGCGCCGGCAGCCGCTCGCTCACGATGTTCATGGTCGAGGCGGACCGGCCGGGGTTCCGGCGTGGTCCGGACTACCCGACGATGCTCGACGACGGGCTCACCGGCGAGCTGCAGCTCGACGGCGTACGGGTGCCGGACGACAACCGGGTCGGCGAGGTCGGCCAGGGGCTCGCATTGGCCCTGACCTGGATCAACTGGCGGCGGATGTGCCGCGGCGGCATGTGCGCCGGCTGGGGGGCCTGGCTGCGCGACCGGGCCGTGTCCCGGGCCACGAGCCGGCGCAGCGGAACCGGTCGGCTCGCCGACGTGCAGGCCGTGCAGCACCTGCTCGCCGACCTCGACGCCGACGTGTACGCCGCCCGCGCCACGTCGCTGCAGGCGCAGGCCGAGCTCGACGAGCTGGGGCCGTACGACATCCCGCTCGCGCCGGAGGCCGTCCGGCTCGTCAGCCTCATCGCGCTGGTCAACGACGAGGCGTTCTTCCGGGTCGCGGACCGGGCGCTGCAGGTGCACGGGGCGAGCGGGCTGGCGCGCGGCGGCGTCGAGGAGAAGCTCTTCCGCATCGCCCGCAACTTGCGCATCCCCGCGGGCACCGTCGAGATCCAGCGCAACACCATCGCGCGCGTCCTGCTGCGGTGACGCTCGCCTGCGTCACCGGGCGGTTCCAGCCGGTCCACGACGACCACCTGCGGCTGTTCCGGCAGGCGCTGGCCGGCGCCGAGACGCTCGTGGTCGCCGTGACGAACCCGGACCCCGGGACGTACCGCGCGGAGCCCGCCGCCGAGCACCGGCACCGGGCGGACGCCAACCCGTTCACGTACTTCGAACGGCTGCTCCTGCTCACCGCCGCGGTCGGGGCGGAACCGGCGCTGGCCGGACGGGTGCACGTCGTGCCGTTCGACCTCGCGCGGCCGGAGCACTGGGGGGCGTACGTCCCGCTCGACGCGGTGCAGCACGTCGGGGTGTACGGCGAGTGGGAGCGCGAGAAGGCGCGGCGGCTCGCGGCGGCGGGCTACCGCGTGGTGGAGGTGCCGGGCGACCCGACGGCCCGGCGTTCCGGCACGGCCGTCCGGGCTGCGCTGCGCGCCGGGTCGGGATGGGAGGAGCTCGTGCCCGCGGCGACGGTTCCGAGACTGCGCGGGCTGCTGGGCGTGCGCGGCGGCCGGCTGTGAGCCTGGGGTACGGCGAGTCCCAGCCGCGGCCGGGCGACACGCGGCGGCCCGTCGTGCTCGTGGTGCTGGACGGGCTCGGCGACCGCCCGGTGCCGGAGCTCGGCGGCGCGACGCCGGCGGAGGCGGCCCGTACGCCCGTGCTCGACGAGCTCGCCCGGCGGGGGGCGAGCGGCTGGCACGTGCCGTTCGGCTGGGGACGGGCGCCGTCGTCGGAGCTCAGCCACTGGTCGCTGTTCGGCTACGAGGAGGTGCCGTTCCCCGGGCGGGCGGTGCTGGAGGGGCTGGGAGCGGGCGTCGACGTGCCGTCCGGCGTGGCGGTGGTGCACGCGGCGCTGCGCACCAGCCGCTCGGCCGCCGACGGGGTCTGGGTCACCGGGCGGGCGGCGCGGTCGGACGGCGACGACTGCGCGCTGCTGCTCGACGTGCTCGGGCCGGTAGCCGGCGAGCACGGCGTGGAGGTGGTGCCGCTCGGCGGCGGTGAGGCGCTGCTGCTGCTCGCCGGGCACGACAGCGGGTCGGTGAGCGACTCGGACCCCTTCCTCGAGGACCTGCACCCCTGGCTGCGGCCGGTCGGGACCGGGCCGGAAGGGACCGCCGTCGCAGCCGCGCTCACCGCGTGCCTGCTCGCCGCCCGACGGGTGCTGCGCAGCGCTCCCGTGCAGAACGCGCGCGCGGCGCGCGGGCTGCCGGCGCTGGACCTGCTCACGACGAAGTGGGCCGGCGTACGCCGGCCGCTGCCGTCGTTCGAGGCGCAGGTCGGCGTACCGGGCGCGGCGGTGACGAGCAGCCGGCTGTACCGCGGTCTCGCGTCCCTGCTCAGGCTCGCCCGGCGCGACGTGCCCGCCGCCGCCGACCTCGCTGCCGATCTGACCGCTCGGCTCGCCGCCGCGCAGGAGCTGCTGGACGGGGGCGCGGCGTTCGTGCACGTCCACACCAAGGCGCCGGACGAGGCCGGGCACAGCAGGCAGCCGTACGCCAAGCGCGACGTGCTGGAGGCGCTGGACCGCGGGCTGGCACCGCTGCTCGACCTCGTTCCGGGCGCGGTGGTGGCGGTGACCGGCGACCACGCCACTCCCTCGACCGGCGGGGTCCTGCACACCGGCGACCCGACACCGTTCGTCGTGGCCGGTGGCGCCGTTCGGCCGGACGAGGTCGCGGCGTTCGGCGAACGCCCCGCGCGCTCCGGCGACCTCGGCGTCCTCCGCGCGTCCGACGTGCTCCCCCTGCTCCTCCAGCACGCCGACCGCCCCGCGTTTCTCGGGCACCGGGTCGGCGGACGACGCACCCCCGCGCTGCCCGACCGCCCGGCGGTGATGACCGAGCCTGAGGCCGACGGCCCAGATGCAGGCCATGTGGGAGGTGGTGCGTGATGAGGCTCTGGCGGGAGCTGGTGGGGACCTATCGGGAGCCGCGCCGCATGCGCAACCTCGGCTGGCCCACAGTTCACGGGTTCATGGCGTTCCTCGCAGTCCTCCTGGCCGTCTCGGCGTTGACGACAGAGCGGTACGTGCGCGGCGCGCTCTGGGTCGCACTCGCCGTCGGCAACGCGGTCGTCGCGTTGCGCGGCTACCGGCAGCGGCGGGACGCGGACGCCGGCAACGCAACGTAGGACTGCTGGAGCGTCTACGTCAGCTGCCGTGCGCGTGCGTGCGCTCGCGCAGGGTCCCGGGTCGGCGCGCACGCGGCACGCCGGTACCGGCAGCGGCGACGGGCAGCGGGCAGCGGGCAGCGGGCAGCGGCACCGTCCGTGGCCTGCTCGCCCGTGGCCCTGCTGCACCCCGAGCGGTGTCAGAACGGCGGGGGCTCGTCGTGGACGAGGCGTTCGGATCGGGGTCGCTGGGGTCGCTGGGGTCGTAGCGGGGTGCGCCGGGCGAGGTCGGCCGCGTTCCAGCGAGTTCCTCGGCGAGCGCGGCTGTGCTGTCGTCGACCGGCGGCGGTAGCGAGCGTGTCGCCGCGGGCTCCTCGTGCCGACGGGCGGTCAGCGGCGGCGGCGAGGCCCAGGCGGGCGGGACGGTGT
>JALYNK010000036.1 GCA_030773235.1 Actinomycetota bacterium
GTCGGGCAGCGCGCGGCCCAGGTGGCCGGCGGCGTGCCCGTGCTCGCCAAGCCTCCGGTCCGCAAGCTCGCCCGCGACCTCGGCGTCGACCTCACCAGCGTCCTCGGGACGGGACCGCACGGGTCGATCTCCCGCGCCGACGTCGAGGCGGCCGCAGCTCCGCCGCCCCGTCTCGCCGAGGACGGGGTGCGCCGGGTGCCGGTCCGCGGGGTGCGCAGGGCGACGGCCGCGGCGATGGTGCGCAGCGCGTTCACCGCACCGCACGTCACCGAGTTCCTCACCGTCGACGTCACGGCGACGCTGGAGCTGCGCGACCGGCTCGCCGCCCGTCCGGACGCGGCGGGGGTCAGGCTCTCGCCGCTGGTGTTCACGGCTCGGGCGCTGCTGCTGGCGCTGCGCCGGACGCCGGAGATGAACAGCTCGTGGGACGACGACGCCGGCGAGATCGTGGTCTTCGAGCGCGTCCACCTCGGCATCGCGGCGGCGACCCCGCGGGGGCTGCTCGTGCCGAACGTCAAGGACGCGCAGCGGCTCGACCTCCTCGGCCTCGCCCGCGCGCTCACCGCGCTGACCGAGCAGGCCCGCAGCGGCCGTACGCCCCCCGCCGACCTCACCGACGGGACGATCACGATCACCAACGTGGGCGCTCTCGGGGTCGACACCGGCACGCCGATCCTCAACCCGGGTGAGGCGGCCGTCCTGTGCCTCGGCGCGGTCCGTCCGATGCCCTGGGTGCACGAGGGGCAGCTCGCGGTACGCCAGGTCGTGCAGCTCGCGGTGTCGTTCGACCACCGGGTGGTGGACGGTCACGAGGCGTCGCGGTTCCTCGCCGACGTAGGCGCCGTCCTTCACGACCCTGCCCTGGCGCTGGCCTGGTGCTGACGCTCCGTGACCGACGCCCGCTCGTCCCCCGCTGCGGGTGATCCTCGAGACAGGCGGAGGCACGCTCGGCGAGGGCCTGCCGGGCGCTCGACGCGTGTTGTACGAGACGCCGACGACGAGGTCGGCACTCGAGGAGCACGACATGTCACTGCGCACCATCACCCGCCGCCTGTCCGAGTCCCACCGCCGCAACGTCCAGCAGCGCGCCCTGGCGCGCGCGATCAGCACGGCGCCGACCCCCGCGTCGCGCGCCGAGCTCATGGCGCTGCTCAGCCGCTAGTCGCACGACCCGGGCCGGTCCCCGAGGGGGCCGGCCCTCGCCGTGTCCGGGCCCGCCGCGGGACGCGCCCGGGGCCCTGCCGTTCGTAGCCTCGCTGCATGAGCACGCCGACCCGTCAGGCGCGCGTCCGCGCCCCGGAGCTGCGCGGTGCCGGCGGCTGGATCGGCACCGACGGCGCGCTGTCGCTGCGCGGCCTGCGCGGCCGCTTCGTCCTGCTGGACTTCTGGACGTTCTGCTGCGTCAACTGCCTGCACGTCCTCGACGAGCTGCGCCCGCTCGAGGAGCGGTTTGCCGACGTCCTCGTCGTGATCGGCGTCCACTCGCCCAAGTTCGCGCACGAGGCCGACCACGAGGCGCTGCGCGCCGCCGTGGAGCGCTACGAGGTGCACCACCCCGTCCTCGACGATCCGGAGCTCGCCACCTGGTCGCAGTACGCGGTGCGCGCCTGGCCCACCCTCGTGCTCGTGGATCCCGAGGGCTACGTCGTGCACACCGCCTCCGGTGAGGGCCACGGCGAGGGGCTGGCGCGGCTGCTGGAGGAGCGCGTCGCCGAGCACGAGGAGCGCGGCACGCTGCGGCGCGGCGGCCCGCCGTACGTCCCGCCGCCGCCGGCCGGCACCGCGCTGCGCTTTCCCGGCAAGGTGCTCGCGCTGCCGGACGGTCGGCTCGTCGTCACCGACACCGCGCACCACGCGGTGGTGGTCCTCGACGCCGACGGCGAGACCGAGCTGCAGCGGATCGGCGACGGGGAGCGCGGGCTGCGCGACGGCACCGCTCCCCGCTTCGCCGAGCCGCAGGGGCTGTGCCTGCTGCCCGGGGGCCTGCTGCCCGGGGGCCTGCTGCCCGGGGGCCTGCTGCCCGGGGGCCTGCTGCCCGGGGGCCTGCTGCTCGTCGCCGACACCGCCAACCACGTGCTGCGGACGGTGGATCTCGAGCGGGGCGACGCGCGCACGGTCGCGGGCACCGGCCGCTCCTGGCGCCCGGGCGACCCCACTGCCGGAGCGGCGCGGGCCGTCCCGCTGTCCACGCCCTGGGACGTGTGCTGGTGGGAGGGCCGGCTGGTCGTGGCGATGGCCGGCACCCACCAGCTCTGGGCGTACGACCCCGAGCGGGAGCGCGTGGAGGTGCTGGCCGGGACGACCGGCGAGGGGCTGCGCGACGGCGACGCGCGAACGGCCTACCTCGCCCAGCCCAGCGGCCTCGCGCCGGGCGCGGACCGGCTGTGGTTCGTCGACGCGGAGACCTCGGCCCTGCGCTGGTACCGCGCGGGCGGGACCGGCCCGAGCGGGACGGGCCCGGGCGAGACGGGCACGGGCGGGACGGGCACGGGCGAGATCGGTACGGCGGTGGGGACGGGGTTGTTCGACTTCGGGCACCGGGACGGACCGGCCGACAGGGCGCTGCTGCAGCATCCTCTCGGGGCGTGCGTCCTGCCGGACGGCAGCGTCGCGGTCCTCGACACCTACAACGGCGCGGTGCGCCGTTACGACCCGGCCTCGCGCAGCGTCAGCACGCTGGCCACAGGTGTCGCGGAGCCCAGCGGTGCGGTGGTCGTCGCCGGCGAGCTCGTCGTCGTGGCGAGCGCCGCGCACCGCCTCGTCCGCGTACCCCTGCACGACATGCCCCTGCACGACATGCCCCTGCACGACGTCCCCGTCGTCCGCGAGGCCCGCCGGACCCAGCGGCCGGCGAGCGACCTGGCGCCCGGCCGGGCGGTCGTGGAGGTGGTGTTCGAGCCGCCGCCCGGGCAGCACCTGGACGAGCGGGACGGGCCCGCCACCCGCCTCGTCGTCAGCGCGAGCCCGCCCGAGCTGCTGGTCGACGGGGGCGGCGCCGGCACGGGACTGCGCCGCGAGGTGCAGCTGCGGGCGGGCGACGGCGTGCTGCACCTCTCCGCCTCGGCCGCCAGCTGCGACGCCGAGGGCGAGCACCCCGCCTGCCACGTCAGCCGGCAGGACTGGGGCGTGCCGGTGCACGTGCGGTCGGACGGGCCGCGCGAGCTCCGGCTCGTGCTGCGCGGCGTCCAGGACGGGCTGGTCGTCGAGGGCTAGTACAGCCCGGGGTCGCGGTCGCGGTAGACCGTCTCGTCCCGCACCACGGTCGCGCGGCGGCTGCGCTCCATGAAGTACAGCGCCAGAGCCAGCCCGATGAGGCCCGAGATCATGAGGATGATCCCCACGGCGCTCAGGTCCAGGGGCCCGAGCGTGGTCTCGCTCAGGGCGAAGGTCAGGATCGCGCCCACGGCGAGCAGGGTGATGCTCACGCCGATGCCCATGCGTCTCCTCCCGCTGCGCGACCGCGTCGCGCTCCCGACCTGCTTACCCGACGTGGTCCGCGCGGACACGGGCCGTCGGGCAGCGGTCGCCCCTGCTCCGTACGGGTGAGATCCGCGTGAGCGCTCCCCGCCAGGGGTAACAGACGATCAGCGGTTCGCGCTCCGCGGCCCAGGAACAGGGAGAACCCCATGCTCACCGGTCTGCTCATGCTGATCATCGTCGGCGCGATCGCCGGCTTCATCGCGCGTGCGCTGGTCCCCGGGCGCGACGCGATGAGCATCGGCGCAACCATCGTGCTCGGCGTCGTCGGCTCGTTCATCGGCGGCTTCCTCGGCGCTCTGCTCTTCGGCAAGGACGCCGTCTCGGGGCTGCTGCAGCCTTCCGGCATCATCGGGTCGATCGTCGGCGCGGTCATCGCGCTGCTCGTCTACCGCGCCGTGAACGGGCGTTCGCGCACCGCCGTCCGGTAGATCCCGCCCGCGCGTCGTCCGCAGCGAGCACCGGTTCCTCCTGGGGCCGGTGCTCGTCGCATGTCCGGGGCCTGGTGAGCAGGTCCACGTCCCGCCCGCCGCCCACGAGGGGCATGGTCTGCAGGACGGGGTGCGGACGGAGGGGGAGCGAGCGCGTGGCGGCGACCGGGGTGCGCATCGGCTACAAGGCCTCCGCGGAGCAGTTCGGCCCGCGGGAGCTCCTCGACCTCGGCGTGACGGCCGAGCGCTCGGGGCTCGATCTCGTCGCGGTGAGCGACCACTTCCAGCCCTGGCGGCACACCGGCGGCCACTCGCCCTTCGCGCTCGTCTGGCTCGGGGCGCTCGGCCAGGCGACCGACCGGGTGGTCCTCGGTCCCAGCGTCCTCACCCCGACCCTGCGCTACGAGCCCGCCGTCGTGGCGCAGGCGGTGGCCACCCTCGGCGTCCTGTACCCCGGCCGGGTGTTCCTCGGCGTGGGCACCGGTGAGGCGCTCAACGAGCGGCCCGCCACCGGCCGCCCCTTCCCGCCGGTCGGCGAGCGCCGCCGCCGGCTCGAGGAGGCGCTCACGCTGATCCGGCGGCTCTGGACCGAGGAGCGCGTCGACTTCGCCGGCGACTTCTACGGCACCGTCGGGGCCACCGTGTACGACCGTCCGCCGGAGCCCGTCCCGGTCCACGTCGCCGCCGGCGGGCCGCTCGCAGCGGAGCTGGCCGGGCGGCTCGGCGACGGGCTGCTCTGCACCAGCGGCAAGGACCCGGCGCTCTACGACGGGCTGCTGGAGCGGTTCGCCGCGGGAGCGCGCGGGTCGGGACGCGAACCTGCGGCGCTCCGCCGGATGATCGAGATCAAGGTGTCGTACGACCGCGACCGGGAGCGGGCGCTGGACGACTGCCGCTGGTGGGCCGCGCTCGCGCTGCCCGCGGAGCAGAAGGCCGGAGTGGACGACGTGCTCGAGATGGAGCGGCGCGCGGACGCGGCGGCCGACCGCGCGCACACCCGTTTCATCGTGTCGGACGACCCGGAGGAGGTCGTCGAACGCATCGGCGCGTACGCCGACCTCGGCTTCGACGATCTCGTCCTGCACGCGCCCGGTGGCGATCAGCGCCGCTTCCTGGAGCAGTTCTCCGCCGACGTGCTGCCGGGTCTGCGCGTCCGCGTCGCCGGCCGCGGCTGAGTGGACCTCCCTCTCGCAACGCTGCTGCTGGCGGGGCTCGCGGTGCTCGTCGGGGCGGCTGTGCAGGGCGCCGTCGGGCTCGGTCTCGGGCTCGTCGCGGCGCCCGCCTTCGCCCTGCTCGAGCCGTCGCTCGTGCCGGGCACGATCCTGCTGACGACGAGCACCCTGCCGCTGCTGACGTCGCTGCGCGAGTTGCGCGGCGTCGACTGGCGCGGCCTCGGGTTCGCGCTCGTCGGCCGGATGCCCGGCACGGCCGTGGGGGCCTGGGTCGTCGCCACGCAGCCGGCGCGCACCACGGCCGTCCTCGTCGCGGTCGTCGTGCTGGGAGCCGTGGCGCTGTCGGTCACCTCCTGGCACGCTCGGCCGACTCCGCGCGCCCTGCTTCTCGCGGGCGCGGTGAGCGGGGTGAGCGGGACGGCCACCTCTGTCGGCGGGCCGCCGGTCGCGCTGCTGTACCAGCGCGCGGAGGGGCACGTGCTGCGCGGCACGATGGGCGTCTACTTCCTGGTCGGCAACACGACCTCCGGAGCCGCACTGGCGCTGGCCGGCGAGATCGGTGCCCGAGAGGTGGGCCGGGCCGTCGCGCTCGTGCCGTTCCTGCTCGCCGGGTTCCTGCTGTCCGGCCCGCTGCGCCGCCGGGTGGACGCGGCCGGGCTGCGGACCGCGGTCCTGCTGCTGTCGGCGGGCAGCGCCGTGGTGCTGCTCGTCCGCGCGCTCGCGGGCTGAGGCTCCCGGCCGGTACGGCGGTGTCGTACCTTTCCCCGGATCACCCCGCGCGCGTGCTGCGCGCCGATGAGGAGGAGCCCTCGTGCGGAGTCAGACGGGCGTTGTCGGGCGCCGGACCTTCCTGCGGACCGCGAGCGCGCTGGGAGCTGCCGCGGTGCTCAGTGCCTGCGGCGGGGTCTCCACCGGCGGCAGCGGCTCCGGCAGCGGCGGTGGGGCCTTCCCGCAGCGGCCGGTCGAGTTCATCATCCCGTTCGCCCCGGGCGGCAGCACCGACCTCATCGGCCGCGCGGCCACCAAGCAGATCTCCGGGCCGCTCGGCCAGTCGATGGTCGTCGTCAACAAGCCCGGTGCGGGCGGCGCGGTCGGCACCAAGGAGGCCGTCGACGCCGCGGCGGACGGCTACAAGGTGGCGCTGGCGCCCACCTCGCTGTTCACCATCACGCCGCTCATCCGCAAGGAGTCGACGGGCCTCGACCTGGCCAAGATGGAGATCGTCACCGGCCTGACCCGGGAGAACCTCGCCCTCGTCGTCCCCAAGGACTCGCCCTTCAAGACGATCGACGACGTGCTCGCCGCCAAGGGCGGCCGCACGCTGACCTTCGGCCACTCGGGCGTCGGCACCGGGACGCAGTTCTCCGCGCTGGTGCTGCTCAAGCAGGCGGGCGTGAACGCCAAGGACGTGCCGTTCGACGGCAGCGGGCCGGCCGTGAACGCGCTCCTCGGCAAGCAGATCGACATGGCGTCCACCCAGATCGCCGAGTCGATCAAGCAGGTCCAGGCGGGCCAGCTGCGGCAGCTGGCGGTGTTCTCCGAGCAGCGCAGCCCGCAGCTGCCCGACGTGCCCACCGTCAAGGAGAAGGGCATCGACCTCGTCGTCGACCAGGTCCGCTTCGTGGCCGCGCCCAAGGGCACGCCGCCGCAGGCGCTCGACAAGCTGCGCACGTCGTTCCTGCAGAGCACCAAGGACCCGGCGTACGAGGAGTTCCTCAAGAGCAACTTCATCGAGCGCGCCGAGGTCCCGGGCGACCAGGTCCGCGCCAAGATCGAGCGCGACTCGTCCGCTTACAAGACGTTCGCGACCCGGCTGGGGATCGCTCCGCAGTGACGGGTCCGCAGGACGGGACCACGCCGCCGGCGGAGCACCCGCCGGTGGAGCCGGCGTCGCGTCCCCGCGCCGCCGAGCCGGGACACGAGTCCCGGCCGGCGGCCTCGGCATTGCTGCACACCGAGCACGACGAGGGACCTCGCGCGGGCCCGGGGGTCCGCCTGGCGGGCGCCGTGCTGCCCCTCGGCATCGGCCTGGTCGCGGGGGCGTACGCACTGCAGCAGGGCGTCGGCGGCCCGCGCGACCCGGGCGCCGGACTGTGGCCGCTGCTCACCAGCGTGGCGATCGTCGCGTGTGCCCTCGCCCTGCTGTTCAGCGAGCGCACGCAGGCCGACTACGAGAAGTACACCCGCGGCGCGCTGCAGAACATGGTGGGTCTCGCCAGCCTCGTCGGGTTCGTCCTGCTCCTGCCCCGCGTCGGGATCGAGATCGCCACGCTGCTGGTCACCGCCGTGTGGCTCAAGTACCTCGGCGGCGAGTCCTGGCGGACCACAGCGGTGATGAGCGTCGCGATCACCGTGGGGGTGTACGTGCTCTTCATCAGCGTGCTGGGGGCCCCCATCCCGCGCCGCCTGGCGATCTGAGGTCTGCACGTGGACTTCCTGCAACCGGTTCTCAACGGGTTCGACGTCGCGCTCGCGCCGAAGAACCTGCTCTACGTCTTCCTCGGCGCCCTCATCGGCATGATCATCGGCGTGCTGCCGGGCCTCGGGCCGGTGCCGACGATCGCCCTGCTCCTGCCGCTGACGTACGAGATCGAGCCCGCCTCAGCGGTCATCCTGCTGGCCGGCATCTACTACGGCGCGATGTACGGCGGCACCGTCACGTCGGTGCTGCTCCGCCTGCCCGGTGAGGCGGCGAGCGTCGTGACGACGTTCGACGGCTACCAGATGGCCAGACAGGGCCGGGCCGGGCCGGCGCTCGGGATCGCCGCGATCGGCTCGTTCGTCGGCGGCACGGTCTCGATCATCGGGCTGACGCTCGTCGCTCCGGTGCTGGCCGGCGCCGCCCTGAAGTTCGGGCCGCCCGAGTACACAGTCCTCGCGCTCATCGGCATCCTGCTCGTCGCCTCCATCGGCAGCGGTTCCAAGCTCAAGGCCCTGCTCGCCGCCGCGCTGGGCCTGCTGCTCGCCACGGTCGGCCAGGACCCGGTGACCGGCTCCTCGCGCTTCACCTTCGGCTCGCTGGACCTCGCCGAGGGCCTGGACTTCGTGGTCCTGGCCATGGGCCTGTTCGGCGTCGCCGAGATCCTGCACGCGCTGGAGCACCGGCACGGGTCGGTGAGCCTCGCGACGCGCTCGCTCGGGCGCAAGTGGCCGTCCATGGCCGACTGGGTCCAGTCGCGCGGCGCCGTGCTGCGCGGGTCGATCCTCGGGTTCGTCGTCGGCCTGCTGCCCGGCGGCAGCGGGACCCTGTCGTCGATGGCGTCCTACGCCCTGGAGAAGAAGCGCTCGAAGACCCCCGAGCGGTTCGGGCGCGGCGCGATCGAGGGCGTGGCGGGCCCCGAGACGGCGAACAACGCCGCCGTCACGGCCGCGTTCATCCCGCTGCTCACGCTCGGCATCCCGGCCAACGCCGTCATGGCGCTCATGTTCGGCGCGCTGCTGCTGCAGGGGATCACGCCCGGTCCGCAGCTCATCACCAGCAATCCCGACGTCTTCTGGGGCGTCGTCGACTCCATGTACATCGGCAACCTGTTCCTGCTGATACTGAGCGTGCCGCTGGTGGGCCTGTTCATCAAGCTCGTCGCGGTGCGCGAGACGCTGCTCGCCCCCGTCGTGATGATGGTGACGATGATCGGCGTGTTCACGATCCGCAACAACCCGTTCGACATGTTCCTCGTCATCGGGTTCGGCCTCATCGGCTACGCGATGAAGAAGAGCGGCTTCGATCCGGGACCGCTGGTGCTGGCCTTCGTGCTCGGCCGCATCCTCGAGACGTCGTTCCGGCAGTCGCTGCGCATCTTCGACGGCGACCTGCTCGGGTTCTTCAAGCGTCCGATCTCCGGCGGGCTGCTGCTCGCCGTCGCGCTCGTCGCGCTCGTGCCGCTCCTGCTGCGCCGCCTGAGCGGCGGCCGGAGCCCGCTGCAGTCGGTGATCGAGGAGACCGCGGAGGTTGTCGTCGCCGAGGACCCGGTGCTCGCCGAGCAGGCGGCCGCGCGGATCGCGCACCCGCACGGCAGCGTCGCCGTGGACGAGGCGCCACCGCGCACGGAGCGCGGCCCCGGCGGCTAGG
>JALYNK010000037.1 GCA_030773235.1 Actinomycetota bacterium
AGGACCGCGGGGTCGCCGACGAGGGCGCGGGCGATGGCGACGCGCTGCTGCTCGCCGCCGGACAGCTGGTTCGGCGTGTGGCCGAGCCGGTGTCCCATGCCGACCCGCTCCAGCGCCGCGGTGGCGCGGCGACGGCGCTCGGCGCGCCGCACGCCGCGGTAGACGAGCGGCATCCCGACGTTGTCGACGGCGCTGGTGCGCGCGAGCAGCTGGAAGGCCTGGAAGACGAAGCCGATCGTCTCGTTGCGCACGGCCGCGAGCTCGTCCTCGCTCATGCCGGCGACGTCCCGCCCGCCGATCCGGAGCACGCCGGACGTCGGCTTGTCCAGAGCGCCGAGCAGGTGCATGAGCGTGGACTTGCCGGAGCCGGACGGACCGACGACGGCGACGTAGTCGCCGTGCTCGACGCGCAGCGACACCCCGCGCAGCGCCTGGACCGTGACGCCCTCGAGGCGGTACGACCGGACGACGTCGACCGCCTCGAGCGCGGCGGTCACGGCTGGCCGTCGGTCACGGCTGGCGCTCGATCACGTCGGGACCGGCTGCCCGTCCCGCACGCGGTCGGCGTCGCGGACCACGACCTTCTCGCCGACGTCGACGCCGCGCACGACCTGCACCCGGTCCTCGCCATGGGCGCCGACAGTGATCTCGCGGCGGCGGTACGCCCCGTCGGCCTGCACGAAGACGACCTCACGGTCACCGTCGCGGACCAGCGCGCTGGTCGGCACGGAGACCGCCTGCTGCGCCTCGCGCACGCGCAGGTCGACGACGGCGCTCATCCCGGGGCGGGGCCGCGGCGACTTCCGGCCGTCCGGCGTGGTGCCCCGCTGCAGGGACGTGCGGACGCGGTAGGTCACGCCGCCGCCCGCGTTCCGCGACGGCGTCACGTCGACCGAGCGCACGGTGCCGGTGTAGGTCGCGCCGGGCACCGCGTCGATCTCGACGTCGGCCGGGACGCCCTTGTCCACGAGCAGGACGTCGGTCTCGTCGACGTCGGCGACGACGGTGAGCTCGGAGACGTCGGTGACGGTGAGCAGCGGGCTGCCGGACGTCACCGGCACGCCCACGGCGAGGCCGGCCTCCGTGGTCTGCCCTCCGGCGCCCGGCGCCGGAGGCGCCCCGCCTCCCTGCCCGGCCGCACCCGGTAGCTGGTCGAGCAGGCTCCCGAGCTGTCCGGCGCCGCCGCCCGAGCCGCCCGTCGTGCCGAACGTGACCACGCCGTCCTGCGGCGCGCGGACGGTGAGCGCCTCCACGGTGCTCTGCGCCGCCGCCTCCACCGCGGCGGCCTGCGCGCGGGAGCTGGTGCTGACGGCGTTGAGCGCCTGCTCGACCCCGCCGACCCCGGCGGACACCGACCGCACCGCGGTGCGCGCGGCGGACGCGGAGGCGTTGTAGCGCGCCTCGGCCGCGGCGATGCGGGCCAGCGCGGCCTCCCGGCCCTTGCCCTCGGGCAGCTCGTCGGCCACGTCGCGAGCGGCGTCGAAGGCGTCGTGCGCCGACGCGTCGAGCTCGGCCTGCAGCGGACCGAGGTCGGCCCGCGGCAGCGTGACGCGGGTGGCGGCGCTGGCCCGCGCGCTGCGCGCCTGCTCCAGCCGGGCCTGCGCCGCCGGGCTGTCGATGCGAACGAGGACGTCGCCCTCCTCGACCCGCGCGCCGTCCTGCACGGCGAGGTCGGCGACGGTGCCGTCGGCCGGGGCGCTCACGGTGCTGCTGGCCCGGGCCTGGACCGTGCCGGGAGCGTCGACGACCTCGTGAACGTCGGCGCGGACCACCTCGGCCACCTGCGGGACGGGGGTGTCGGACCCGCTGCAGCCGGTCACGACGAGTGCGCCCGCGAGGAGCAGGGCGGGGCGTTTCACCGCCACATCGTACGGAGAGGGGCAGTCTTCCGCCCGCTGAGCGACGTCGCTGTGGATCACTCCCCGGCCCTGTGGATCAGTCTCCGGCGAGCTCCCGGCTGCGGTCCCGGGCGGCCTCCAGCGCGGCGAGCATGGCAGCCCGGACGCCGCGGTCCTCCATCACGCGGATGGCGCTGATGGTGGTCCCGGCCGGCGACATGACGGCCTCGCGCAGCTGGACCGGGTGCTCGCCGGTCTCGCGCAGCATCACCGCCGCGCCGACCGCGGTCTGCACGAGCAGCTCCGAGGCGACGGCGCGCGGCAGGCCGAGCAGGATCCCCGCGTCGATCATGGCCTCGACCAGGTAGAAGAAGTACGCCGGGCCGCTGCCCGAGAGCGCGGTCACGGCGTCCTGCTGCGCCTCGGGCACCCGCACCACCTTGCCGACGGCGCGCAGCAGGTCCTCGACGAGCCCGACGTGCTCGTCGGTCGCGTGCTCGCCGGGCGACACCGCCGACATCGCCTCGTCGACGAAGACCGGGGTGTTCGTCATGACCCGCACGACCGGCGTGCCGGCGGGCAGCTCGCGCTGCAGCAGAGCGGTCGTGATCCCGGCCGCGACCGACACCACGAGCGCGCCGGGCCGCAGCACGTCCGCGACGTCGCGCAGGAGGCCGCGCATGTCCTGCGGCTTGACGGCGAGCAGCAGCACGTCGGCGGCGCCGGCCGCCTCTCCCGGGGAGCGCATCGCCACGCCGTACCGCTCGGTGATCTCGCCGGCCCGCTCCGGATGCCGCTCCGCGCCGAGCAACCGGTCCGCCGGCCGGCCGGCGCGCAGCAGTCCCGACAGCAGCGCCTCGCCGAGCTTGCCGACGCCGATCACGGCGAGCACGGGACCGGTCACGACCGTCCGACCAGCGCGCGGAGGAAGAAGACGAGGTTGGCCGGCCGCTCGGCGAGGCGTCGCACCAGGTACCCGTACCACTCGTCGCCGTACGGCACGTAGACCCGCACCCGCCGGCCCGCCGCCACGAGGCGCCGCTGCTCCCTCGGCCGCACGCCGAACAGCATCTGGTGCTCGTAGCTCCCCTCCGGCCGGCCCGCCGCGAGCCGCTCGGCAACCGCGATCAAGCGCGGATCGTGCGTCGCCACCATCGGATAGCCGTCGCCGGCCATCAGCACCTCGAGGCACCGGGCGTAGGACGCGTCGACCTCGACCGGCCGGGTGTACGCGACCTCCGGCGGCTCGCGGTACGCCCCCTTGCACAGCCGCACCCGGCTGCCCGGACCGGACAGCGCGCGGCAGTCGTCCTCGGTGCGGTGCAGGTACGCCTGCAGCACAGCGCCCGTCGACGGGTGGTCCCGCCGCAGCGCGGCGAGGATCCGCAGCGTCGAGTCCGTCGTGCTCGAGTCCTCCATGTCCAGCGTGACCGTGGTGCCCGCGGCCGCGGCCGCAGCGCAGATCTCCCGAGCAGAGGCGAGCGCCAGGTCCTCGTCCAGCGCCTGCCCCACCGCGCTGAGCTTCACCGACACCTCGGCCCCGCCCCCCGCGGTCAGGCCCGCGGCGGACAGCCGTTCGAGCAGCACCAGGTACGCGTCCACGGCGGACCGCGCCGTCGCGCGGTCCGTCGTCTGCTCGCCGAGGTGGTCCAGGCTCACCTGCAGCCCGTCGCGCAGCAGTTGCCGGGCCGTGTCCACCGCGTCGTCGACCTGCTCGCCGGAGACGAACCGCCGCACCACGGAGCGTGACACCGGTGCCCGGGTGACCACGGTCCGGACGGCAGCGCTCCCCGACGCGGCGAGGAGCGTCCGGCGGAGCACGGCGCAGGCTAACGCCGGTCGGCTGGTGATCTCCCGCGCCGGGAGCTCCGGGCCGCCGAGCGCCGCCGCATCGACAGGGACGCAGCGGGACCTGGTCGCAGTCAGCCGCTCAGTGACGTGCGGAGGCCAGATCGGCGGGCGCGGGAGCGGCCAGGTTGAGCCTCGTGAAGGCCAGCGCCTCGGCGAGGTCCTCCTCGCGCTCAGCACGGTCGGCGGCCTTGCGGGTGCTGACCTCGCAGACCACGAGCCCGTCGAACCCGGACACCGCGAGCCCCTCGAGCAGCTCCGCGCACGGCTGGTCGCCCCGACCCGGCACCAGGTGCTCGTCGCGCGCGGTGCCGGTGCCGTCGGCGATGTGGACGTGCGCCAGCCGGTCGCCCATGACCGCGCGCATGGCGAGCGCGTCGGTCTGGCTCACGCTGGTGTGCGACAGGTCGAGCGTGAAGTGGGCGAAGTCCTCGAGGGTGGGGTCCCAGTCGGGCGCGTACGGCGACACCTCCCGACCCCGGGCGCGCAGCGGGAACATGTTCTCGACGGCGAACTTCACAGCGGTCTCGGCGACCATCCGGTCGAGCCCCGTCGTGAACTGCCGGACGTACTCCCGCTGCCAGCGGAACGGCGGGTGCACCACCACCGTCTCGGCACCGAGCTCCTCCGCCGCGTCCTTGGCCCGCACGAGCTTGGCCCACGGGTCGGTCCCCCAGACCCGCTGAGTGATCACGAGGCACGGCGCGTGCACCGCGAGGACCGGCAGACCGTGGTAGTCCGACAGCCGGCGCAGCGCCGTGACGTCCTGGCTCACCGGGTCGCCCCAGACCATGACCTCGACGCCGTCGTAGCCCAGCCGCGCGGCGATCTCGAACGCGCTCGCAGTCGACTCGGGGTAGACGCTGGCGGTCGACAGCGCGACCCGGGCCGCAGGGACGACGGGCAGGGCCGGGCGGTCGCCGAGGAGTGCCATCTCCACTTCAGCGTACGGCCGATCACCGTCCGCGGCGAGCGCGAGCAGAGGCCTCCCGGGCAGGTCCGCGGCGAGCGTCCGCGCGGCCGCGCGCCGGCCGCCCGCCGCTATCGTCGATCCGATGACCGCCTCCCCGGCGCCGCGAGCGTGACTCCGCAGGACGTCAGCACCGACGGGCCCGGCTCGGGGGCAGGGGGCATCGGCCAGGAACACCGACCGGTGGCCGACCGGCGCTCCGAGGAGCACGCGCACACTGCGCGGGTGGTGCAGCAGGTCGTCGACCCCACGAGCCCGGTGCCGACCGAGGGCTACACGCGGGTGCTGCACGACGTGCCGGCCGCGGTGCTGCTTGTCGACGTCGGGTCCGGTGCGGTGCTGCACGCCAACCCCGCGGCGCGCGCGCTCACCGGGGGTCTCGCGCTGCCCGTTGCGGCCCGCGAGTGGGCGGATGCCGCAGGGTTCAGCGCTCCGGGCGGTCAGCCGTACGCGCCCGGCGGGAGCCCGCTCGAACGGGCGGCGCGCGGGCAGCCGGTGTTCGGCGAGCCGGTGTCGGTGCCCGACGGTGCGTCCCGCCGGCCGCTGTGGGTCACCGGCTTCCCGCTGCCGCGCGAGGAGGCGATGGCGCTCGTCGTGCTCTTCGACCTCGACAGCAGCCTGCCGGAGGCGCGGGTGCGCGACCGGGCGGTCGTCGCGGCCGGCCTGTCGTTCACGATCAGCGACCCTGCGCAGGAGGACAACCCGCTCGTCTACGTCAACCCGGCGTTCGAACGCACCACCGGCTACAGCGCCGACGAGGCGCTCGGGCACAACTGCCGGTTCCTGCAGGGCCCGGACACGGCTCCTCAGGCCGTGCAGCGCATCCGCGACGCGCTGCACCGGAAGGAGCACGCGGTCACCACCTTGCTCAACTACCGCAAGGACGGCACCGCCTTCTGGAACGAGGTGTCGCTGCCGCCGGTGTACGACGGCCACGGCGCGCTCACCCACTTCGTCGGGATCCAGTCCGACGTCACCGCGCGTGCTCGTCGAGCAGGAGCGCGCCCGGCACCTGCAGGTTGAGCAGCGGGCGCGGGCCGCGGCCGAGAAGGCGCAGCGCCGGCTCGCTCTGCTGGCGGAAGCCACCTCGATCCTGGCCGGCACGCTCGACGTCGAGGAGAGCATCGGGCGGCTCACCGACCTCGTCGTGCCGCTGATGGCCGACTGGTGCCTCGTCGACCTCGTCGAGCGGGAGGGGCAGGAGCGGCGGCGGGTCGGCGCGCACGCCGACCCCGACAAGGCCGAGCTCATGCACGTGGTGGAGCAGCACCCGCCCGGCCCGGGCGGCGTGCCCGACCCCGTCGCCGCGGTGCTGCAGGGCGGGCAGCCGGTGCTCCTGGCGCACCTGACCGACGACGCCCTGGAGGAGGTGACGGGCGACGCGGCCGGCACGTACCGCCGGCTCGGGGTGTCGAGCGTGCTGATCGTGCCGCTGCGCGCCCGGCGCCAGGTGCTCGGCACGCTGACGCTGGTCAGCAGCCACCCCGGGCGGGCGTACGACGAGGACGACCTCACCATGGCCGCCGACCTCGCCCGCCGGGCCGCGCTGGCCGTCGACAACGCGCGGCTGTACGAGCGCGAGCACCAGGTGGCCGAGTCCCTGCAGCGCAGTCTGCTGCCCCAGCTGCCGCAGGTGGCGGGGCTCGACCGCGCCGCCCGCTACCTGCCCGGCGAGCGCGCGGCGCAGGTCGGCGGCGACTGGTACGACCTGTTCCCCCTGCCGGACGGCGCCGTCGGCATCGCGGTCGGCGACGTCATGGGCCACGACCTCGCCGCCGCCGCCGCGATGGGTCAGCTGCGCTCGGTGCTGCGCTCGTACGCCTGGCAGGGCAGCGGCCCGGCCGTGGTGCTCGACCACCTGGACGAGCTCGTGCAGGGGCTCGACATGGCCCAGCTCGCGACCGCGATCTACGCCCGGCTCGAGCTGCCGGCGGACGGCCGCCCCGGGCACCTGCGGCTGGCGAACGCCGGCCACCTCCCGCCGGTGCTGCGCATGCCGGACGGCACGACGCGGCTGCTCACCGAGGCGCAGTCGGTGCTCGTCGGCGCCGCGCTGGGCCTGCCGCGCGACGAGCTCACCGCGGAGCTCCCGCCCGGCTCCACCCTGGTGCTCTGCACCGACGGGCTCGTCGAGCGGCGCGACCGCGACCCCGACGAGGGGCTCGAGGCGCTGCGCGCGGCGGTGGAGCGGGCCGACGGCGCCGATGCCGACACGGTGTGCGACGAGCTGCTCAGCGCGCTCGGCGCGGCCCGTCGCGACGACGACGTCGCCCTGCTCGTCGTCCGGGTGCTCTGACGCGCCGCTCCGACCAGTTGCCGCCCACCGACCTCGGGCTGCCCCGGCTGCGCGAGATCGCGCCGGACGGCCCCCGCGACTGGGTCGAGTTCCCGGACCCCGCACGCCCGCAGCACGTCGTCCGCGCCGACCTGACCTGGCTGCTGTCGTCGTGGACGTGCGTCTTCGGCCGCGGCTGCCCCGGTGCGACCGGCCGGCCCGAGGAGGGCTGCTGCAGCCACGGGGCCTACTGGGCGGACGAGGAGGACGAGCAGCGGGTGGTCGCGGTCGCCCGCGAGCTGCGGCGCCGCGACTGGCAGCACGCCGAGGCCGGGCGGCGCGACGGCGTCAGCGAGCCCGACGAGCTGGACGACGAGCCCGCCCGCCGCACCCGGCTGGTCGACGGCGCGTGCGTGTTCCTCAACCGGCCCGGGTTCTCCGGCGGTGCGGGGTGCGCCCTGCACGCCCTGGCGCTGCGCACCGGCCGGCACCCGCTGCAGACCAAGCCAGACGTGTGCTGGCAGCTGCCGCTGCGCCGTACGGAGGAGCAGGTCGAGCGGGGCGACGGCACCCGGGTGCAGGTCACGTCGGTCGGTGAGTTCGACCGGCGCGGCTGGGGTCCGGGCGGAGCGGACCTGTCGTGGTGGTGCACCGGCTCGCCGGCGGCGCACGTGGCCGCGGAGCCCCTGTGGCGGGCGTACGCGGCCGAGCTCGTGCAGCTGATCGGCCGACCGGCGTACGAGGTCCTGGCCCGGCTCTGCGCCGAGCGGAGCGGCCTGCCTCCGCACCCGGCGACCGCGCGGGCCCGAGAGCTCGGCCTGCCCGGTCAGGTCTCGAACTTGTAGCCCAGCCCGCGGACGGTGACGAGGTACCGCGGCGCGCCCGGATCGGGTTCGATCTTGGACCGCAGCCGCTTGACGTGGACGTCGAGCGTCTTGGTGTCGCCGACGTAGTCGGCGCCCCAGACGCGGTCGATGAGCTGGGCGCGGGTGAGCACGCGGCCGGCGTTGCGCAGCAGCAGCTCGAGCAGCTCGAACTCCTTGAGCGGCAGCTGCACCGGCTCGCCGGCGACGGTCACGACGTGCCGGTCGACGTCCATGCGCACCGGCCCGGCCGCCAGCGCGGCGGAGGCCGCGTCCTCGGCCTCCGCACCCCGTCGCAGGACGGCCCGCATGCGCGCGAGCAGCTCCCGGGTGGAGTACGGCTTGGTGACGTAGTCGTCCGCGCCGAGCTCGAGCCCCACGACCTTGTCGATCTCGCTGTCGCGGGCGGTGAGCATGATGACGGGGACGGACCCGCGCGCCCGCAGCTGCCGGCACACCTCGGTGCCGGACAGCCCCGGGAGCATGAGGTCGAGCAGCACGAGGTCGGCGCCCGACCGGTCGTACTCCGCGAGCGCCTCGGGACCGGTGGCTGCGACGGCCACCTCGAACCCCTCGGCCTGCAGCAGGTACGACAACGGGTCGGAGAACGACTCCTCGTCCTCGACGAGCAGGACGCGGGTCATCGGACCTCCTCGAGCTCGGCGGCCGGAGGCAGCCGCAGGACGAACGTGGAACCGGCGCCCTCCACACTCCACAGGTCGACCTCGCCGCCGTGGTTGGTGGCGACGTGCTTGACGATCGCAAGCCCCAGCCCGGTGCCGCCGGTGGCGCGCGAGCGGGCGGGGTCGGCACGGTAGAAGCGCTCGAAGATCCGGTGCCGGTCGGCCTCGGCGACGCCGATCCCCTGGTCGGTGACGCTGATCTCGACGGCGCCGTTCCACCGCCGGGCGGAGACGACAACCCGCGTCCGGTCCGGGCTGTACGCGACCGCGTTGCCGAGCAGGTTGGCGAGCGCGGTGACGAGCTGCGGCTCGCTGCCGAGGACCTGCAGACCGGTCTCGCCGCTGGTGACGAGCCGGATCCCGCGCGACGCGGCGACGGTGCGGGTGCGGTCGACCGCCTCGGCGACCACCTCGTCCACGGAGACGGGCACCGGATCGGGCAGCGGCTCGCCGCCCTGCAGCCGCGACAGGTCGAGCAGCTCCTGCACCAGGCGGGACAGCCGCTCCACCTCGTGCTGCACCCGGCCGGCGAACCGGCGCGTCGCGGCCGGGTCGTCGGCGGCGTCCTGCAGGGCCTCCGCCAGCAGGCTGAGAGCGCCGACCGGGGTCTTGAGCTCGTGGCTGACGTTGGCGACGAAGTCGTGCCGTACAGCCTCGACGCGACGGGCCTC
>JALYNK010000038.1:0-962 GCA_030773235.1 Actinomycetota bacterium
TATGCGCAGTCCACCGCGCCGCTGGTCGGCTACTACGACAAGACCGGGATCCTCGTGAAGATCCAGGCGAGCGGGCCGGTCGAGGAGGTGACCCGGCGCGCCGTCGACGCGCTGAAGGCGCACCGCAGCCCGACCGCAGGAGGCGCCGGGCGGTGAGACGGCGCCGCCCTCGCGGCGCCGTCCTCAAGACCCCCGAGCAGGTCGAGCGGATGCGCGCCGCGGGCCTCGTCGTCGCGCGCGCTCTGGAGCGGGTTGCTGCTGCGGTCCGACCGGGCGTGACCACGGGCGCGCTCGACGCGCTCGCCGAGCAGAGCATCCGGGACGACGGTGCCGTGCCGGCCTTCCTCGGCTATGCCGGGTTTCCGGCGACGCTGTGCACGTCCGTCGGTGCCGAGGTCGTGCACGGCATCCCGTCGCCGTCGCGGGTGCTCCGCGCCGGTGACCTCCTGTCCGTCGACTGCGGCGCGGTCCTCGACGGCTGGCACGGCGACGCCGCGGTCACCGTCCCGGTGGGGGACTGCCCGCCGGAGCTGCGGGCGCTCTCCGCGGTGACCGAGCGCGCGCTCTGGGCGGGGCTCGCGGCCGCGCGCCCCGGCGGCCGGCTGTCCGACATCGGTGCCGCCGTCGAGGCGGCGGTGCGGCCGCACGGCTACGGCCTGGTCACCGAGTACACGGGCCACGGGATCGGCCGCGCGCTGCACGAGCCGCCGGACGTGCCCAACCTCGCCGCCGACGGTGCCGGCCGCGGTCCGGTGCTCGAGCCCGGGCTGGTGCTCGCCGTCGAGCCGATGGTCGTGCTCGGCGGGCCCGCGGTGCACGAGCTGGCCGACGGCTGGACAGTGGTGACCGACGACGGCCGGGCGGCCGCGCACTGGGAGCACACCGTCGCCGTCACGCCCGACGGTCCCGTGGTGCTCACGGCGCTCGACGCCGGCGCGGCCGCCTCGCTGCCGCGACGGCCG
>JALYNK010000038.1:972-9124 GCA_030773235.1 Actinomycetota bacterium
GCTGAACCCGCCTCCCGACCTACTGAGCCTGCTGCACGAGGAGGAGGCGAGCGACTGAGACCCCAGTTCGTTGAGTGGATGATGGGCCTGCCCGGTGGGGCGGCGCCGGACCGGCGCGTCCCGACCGTGCGGCGTGACCGGGGTCGCCCGCGCCTTGTGGACGCTGCCGCGGCGCGCGACGTACACTCATCCGTCGGACTCCGTCCGGTCCCAGCCGTGCCCGCCGTTCGCGCGGGCCACGTCGGGCGCAGCACGACAGCTCCGGGCCTGCCCGGAGTCCACCACCCAGCAACGACGGATCGCGGAGGACATGCCGAAGAAGGACGGGGCCATCGAGATCGAGGGCCGCGTGGTCGAGCCCCTGCCCAACGCGATGTTCCGGGTTGAGCTGCAGAACGGCCACCGGGTCCTGGCCCACATCAGCGGCAAGATGCGGCAGCACTACATCCGCATCCTCCCCGAGGACCGCGTGGTCGTGGAGCTCTCGCCGTACGACCTCAACCGCGGTCGGATCGTCTACCGCTACAAGTGAGTCCGTCGAACGTCCGCGGCGCTCCCCGGCGCCCGGCGTCGACCCGCGCCGTCCGGCGCAGTCCAGCCCGCCACCGATCAGCGCACCGCACCGTCGCACTCCGCTCCTCCCGCCTCGGCGGCGGGGGGCGCGACGCTCGTGGAGCGGCCTGCAGCAGAGGGAAGTCGAGCCCGTGAAGGTCAAGCCGAGCGTCAAGCCGATCTGCGACAAGTGCCGCATCATCCGGCGCAACGGCCGCGTGATGGTCATCTGCTCGTCGACCGCCCGGCACAAGCAGCGCCAGGGCTGACCGGCGGGCTCCCCGCCGTCGCAGCACACGCACGACGCACGCTCATCCGCCGGTCCTGCCGGCGGCCACCCCCGGACGGAGGCCGGGGCCCCGCACCCGGTCCGACCGGGGCGACGGGGGCGAGCGGGCGCAGACCTCCTGGTGGAGCCCTCGGGCTCCAGGAAGCGAGAGGCACGTGGCACGACTGGCCGGCGTCGACCTCCCCCGCGAGAAGCGGATGGAGATCGCGCTCACGTACGTGTACGGCATCGGGCGCACCCGGGCCCAGCAGACGCTGGCGACCACGGGCGTGAGCCCTGACGTCCGGGTCCGCGACCTGTCCGAGGACGACCTGGTCCGGATCGCCCGGCACATCGACGAGAACTACCAGGTCGAGGGCGACCTGCGCCGCGAGGTGGCGCAGGACATCCGCCGCAAGATCGAGATTGGCGCCTACCAGGGTATCCGGCACCGCCGGGGCCTGCCGGTGCACGGCCAGCGGACGCACACCAACGCGCGCACCCGCAAGGGCCCGAAGAAGACCGTCGCCGGCAAGAAGAAGCCGCGCAAGTAGTGCCCGTCCGCCACGCGCTGCCGGCCCGCCCCGCGCTGCAGGCGCGCCACCTCGACCGGAGAGACTGATGCCCCCCAAGACCCGCACCGGCGCCGGCGCCGTCAAGAAGGTCCGGCGCAAGGAAAAGAAGAACGTCGCGCACGGCCAGGCGCACATCAAGTCGACGTTCAACAACACGATCGTGTCGATCACCGACCCGCAGGGCAACGTGATCAGCTGGGCGTCGGCCGGCCACGTCGGCTTCAAGGGCTCGCGCAAATCGACCCCCTTCGCCGCACAGATGGCCGCCGAGAACTGCGCCCGCAAGGCGCAGGAGCACGGCATGAAGAAGGTCGACGTCTTCGTGAAGGGCCCCGGCTCGGGCCGGGAGACCGCCATCCGCTCCCTGCAGGCAGCCGGCCTCGAGGTCGGCGCCATCCAGGACGTCACGCCCGTGCCGCACAACGGCTGCCGCCCGCCCAAGCGCCGCCGCGTCTGAGACCAGGAGAACTGCAACATGGCCCGCCACACCCAGGCCGACTGCCGGCGCTGCCGCCGCGAGAAGATGAAGCTCTTCCTCAAGGGCAGCAAGTGCGAGTCGCCGAAGTGCCCCATCGAGATCCGCCCCTACCCCCCGGGCGAGCACGGCCGCGGCCGCAGCAAGGACAGCGAGTACCTGCTGCAGAAGCGCGAGAAGCAGAAGTGCGCGCGCATCTACGGCGTGCTCGAGAAGCAGTTCCGCGGCTACTACGAGGAGGCGAACAAGCGCACCGGCAAGACCGGTGAGAACCTGCTCGTCATCCTCGAGAGCCGGCTCGACAACGTCGTCTACCGCGCCGGGTTCGCGGCGTCGCGCGACCAGGCCCGCCAGGTGGTCGGGCACGGGCACGTGCTCGTCAACGGCAAGAAGGTCGACATCCCGTCGTACCGGGTGAGCGGCAACGACATCGTCGAGATCCGTCCGAAGAGCCGGGAGATGACGCCGTTCATCATCGCCCGCGAGACCGCCGGCGACCGTCCGTCGCCCGCGTGGCTGGAGGTCATCCCCAGCCAGATGCGTGCCCTCGTGCACGCCCTGCCTGCCCGCGCCGTGATCGACACGCCGGTGCAGGAGCAGCTGATCGTCGAGCTGTACTCGAAGTAGCCGTCCGACCCGGCCGGGGCCCGCACCCCGGCCGGGTCGTCGCACCACACGCCCGGACCTCGCCACTTCGGGCACCCGCCGCGACGTCATATGGCGGTCGTCGCCGTACGGTCCCCGGAAGGACACCCACGTGCTCATCGCACAGCGCCCGACCCTCACCGAGGAGCAGGTCAGCGAGTTCCGCTCGCGGTTCGTCCTCGAGCCGCTCGAGCCCGGCTTCGGCTACACCCTCGGCAACTCGCTGCGCCGCACCCTGCTCAGCTCCATCCCCGGCGCCGCGGTGACGAGCATCCGCATCGACGGCGTGCTGCACGAGTTCACCACGGTGCCCGGGGTGAAGGAGGACGTCACCGACCTCATCCTCAACCTCAAGGAGCTCGTCGTCTCGAGCGACAGCGACGAGCCCGTCGTGATGTACCTGCGCAAGCAGGGCCCCGGCACCGTCACGGCCGCCGACATCGCACCGCCGGCGGGCGTCGAGGTGCACACGCCCGACCTGCACATCGCCACCCTCAACGGCAAGGGCCGGCTCGAGGTCGAGCTCACCGTCGAGCGGGGCCGCGGCTACGTCTCGGCGGCGCAGAACAAGCAGCCCGGCCAGGAGATCGGCCGGATCCCCGTCGACTCGATCTACTCGCCGGTGCTCAAGGTGACGTACAAGGTCGAGGCGACCCGCGTCGAGCAGCGCACCGACTTCGACCGGCTGATCCTCGACGTCGAGACCAAGCCCGGCATGACGCCGCGCGACGCCGTCGCGTCGGCCGGCCGCACGCTCGTCGGCCTGTTCGGGCTCGCGCAGGAGCTCAACCAGGAGGCCGAGGGCATCGACATCGGCCCGTCGCCGACGGACGCCGCGCTCGCCGCGGACCTCGCCCTGCCGATCGAGGACATGGACCTCACCGTCCGGTCGTACAACTGCCTGAAGCGCGAGGGCATCCACACGGTGGGCGAGCTGGTGAGCCGCAGCGAGGCGGACCTGCTCGACATCCGCAACTTCGGCGCCAAGTCCATCGACGAGGTGAAGGTCAAGCTGCACGACATGGGCCTCGCCCTGAAGGACAGCCCGCCCGGGTTCGACCCCAGCTCGGTCGTCACCACCTTCGGCACCGACGAGTACGGCGCGCCGTTCGGCGGCGACGGCGACGGCGACGCCGGCTACCAGGAGACCGAGCAGCTGTAGTCGCTCCGGCCGCCTGTGCGGCTGAGCGCGGTCCGCGTCGGGAACGTCGCGGCACTCGGGCCCCCCGCGACCGCGGGAGCGCCCCCACGGAGCCTGGCGGCTCCCGCTCCGAGGAGGAGAGAGATGCCCACACCCCCCAAGGGTCCGCGTCTGGGCGGTGGCCCGGCCCACGAGCGCCTCATGCTCGCGAACCTGGCGACCGCGCTGTTCGAGCACGGCCGGATCACGACGACGGAGACCAAGGCGCGTCGGCTCCGGCCCTACGCCGAGCGGCTGGTGACCTTCGGCCGGCGTGGCGACCTGCACGCCCGCCGGCAGGTGCTCAAGGTGATCCGCGACAAGGAGGTCGTGCACACGCTGTTCGCGGAGATCGGCCCGCGCTACGCGTCCCGGCCGGGCGGCTACACGCGCATCACCAAGATCGGCCCCCGTAAGGGCGACAACGCTCCGATGGCCGTCATCGAGCTGGTCGAGGGCCTCACGGTGGCCCAGTCGGCGGTCGGCGAGGCCGAGCGCGCCCGCGGCACGCAGTTCGCGGGGAGCCGCCGGGTGACCGGCGCGACGGCCGAGTCGGCGGCCGATCTGGCCGGCGAGAGCCCGACCGCGGCCGGGGTGGCGCAGCGGCTCGAGGACGAGATCCGCGAGGACGTCGAGGGCGACGAGACGGGCACGGGCCGGCCGGGCCAGGTCGACCCCGGGTCGGCCGACGCCCCGACCGCGCAGGGCGGCCCGGACGCCGCGCCGCCGCACACCGCCGACACCGCCGACGTCACGCCCGCGGTCGAGCGCGAGCTGCACGAGGCGCAGCAGGGCGACGGCGCGGCGCAGACCGAGGTCGGGCCCGGCGCCGACCCGTCCCAGGCCACGAGCGACGCGCAGGGCGAGCGCTCGTCCTGACCCGGCACGACCCCCGCGAGCCCGTCCCCGTCGGGGGCGGGCTCGCGGTGTCCTCGGTGCGGATCCGGCTCGACCTGGCGTACGACGGCACGGACTTCTCGGGCTGGGCCGCCCAGCCGGGTCGGCGCACGGTGCAGGGCGAGGTGGAGAGCGCGCTGACGGTCCTCACCGGACACGGAGGCCGGCCCGCGCTCACGGTCGCCGGGCGCACCGACGCCGGCGTGCACGCCCGCGGGCAGGTCGCGCACGTCGACGTGACCGGTGCGGTCGCCGAGGACCCGCTGCTGCTGCGGCGGCTCAACGGGCTGCTGCCCCCCGACGTGCGCGTGCGGCGGGCGGCCCCGGCTGCGGACGGCTTCGACGCCCGGTTCTCCGCCCTGTGGCGGCGCTACCTGTACCGCGTCGCGGACCGGCCGCAGGCCGCCGACCCGCTGCGGCGCGCCGACACCCTCGCCTGGCCGCGCGAGCTCGACCTCGCGCGCCTGCGTGCCGCGTCCGACGCGCTGGTCGGCGAGCACGACTTCGCCTCGTACTGCCGCCGGCGCGAGGGGGCGACGACGGTCCGGGAGGTGCTCGACCTGGGGTGGTCCCGGAACGCCGACGGCGTGCTGGCGATGTCCGTCACGGCCGACGCCTTCTGCCACTCGATGGTCCGGTCGCTCGTCGGCGCGCTGCTCGCGGTCGGGGAGGGCCGGCGCGACGTCGCGTGGCCCGCGGGCCTGCTCGCCCGGCGGGAGCGCGCCGACGAGGTGGCGGTCGCCCCGCCGCACGGACTGTGCCTGGAGGAGGTGGGGTACCCGCCGGACGACCAGCTGCAGGCCCGTCAGTCCGTCACCCGGGCGCTCCGCGTGTCGGCGTGACGCGGCGGTCGCCGCCGGGCGGTCCACTGCCCTCCGGTACTGCCGTCCGGTACTGTGGGCGGCTGCCGCTCCAGAGCGCCCGTCCGCGGGCCCGGAGCTTCTCCAGATCCGACGGGAGCAGGGCCCGCGTGCGCACGTACACCCCGAAGACCGCTGACGTGCAGCGGCAGTGGCACGTCATCGACGCCACCGACGTGGTGCTGGGGCGGCTGGCCAGCCAGACCGCGAAGCTGCTGCGCGGCAAGCACAAGCCGTACTTCGCGCCGCACGTCGACTGCGGCGACTACGTCGTCATCGTCAACGCCGGCAAGGTCGTCATGACCGGCGACAAGGCCGCGCAGTCGCGGGTGCACCGGCACTCCGGCTACCCCGGCGGGCTCACCAGCACGTCCTACGCCGACGTGCTCGCCACCCGGCCCGAGAGGATCATCGAGAAGGCCGTCAAGGGCATGATCCCGCACAACACGCTGGGCCGGCAGGTCCTCAGCAAGCTCAAGGTCTACGCCGGTCCTACGCACCCGCACCAGGCGCAGAACCCGGTGCCGTACGAGCTCCACCAGGTCGCCCAGTGACGGCGGCTCAGCAGACCCAGGAGGTCGGAGCGTGACCGCTCCCGCAACGCTCGCCCAGACCGTCGGCCGCCGCAAGGAGGCCGTGGTGCGCGTGCGCCTCGTGCCCGGCACCGGCCGCTACACGCTCAACGGCAAGCCGCTCGAGACCTACTTCCCCAACAAGGTCCACCAGCAGCTGGTCAACGAGCCGTTCACGACGCTGGAGCGGACCGAGCAGTACGACGTCATCGCGCGCCTCGCCGGCGGCGGCACCAGCGGACAGGCGGGCGCGCTGCGCCTCGCCATCGCCCGCGCGCTGCAGGAGATCGACCCCGACGACCGCGGTGCGCTCAAGAAGGCCGGCTTCCTCACCCGCGACGCGCGGGTCAAGGAGCGCAAGAAGTACGGCCTGAAGAAGGCCCGCAAGGCGCCGCAGTACAGCAAGCGCTAGTCCGTCCCGCGAGGCGGTCCCGTTCAGGGGCCGCCTCGCGGCGTGTCCGCACCCGGAGAGTGGCAGTGACCCAGTGACGTCGAGCCAGCGGCTGTTCGGCACCGACGGCGTACGGGGGCTCGCGAACGGCGACGTCCTCACTCCCGAGCTCGCGCTGGCGGTCGCCGCGTCGGCCGCCACCCTGCTCACCGACGCCGGACAGGCGCGGCCGCACGTCGTGCTCGGCCGCGACCCCCGTCCGTCCGGCGAGATGCTCGAGGCCGCCGCCGTCGCCGGCTTCACCAGCGCCGGCTGCGACGTGACCCTGCTCGGGGTCGTGCCGACGCCCGCCGTCGCCCACGCCACCGCCGACACCGGCGCCCCGCTCGGGCTGATGATCAGTGCGTCGCACAACCCGGCGGCGGACAACGGGCTGAAGCTGTTCGGCGCCGGCGGGTGGAAGCTGCCCGACGACGTCGAGGACGCCGTCGCCGCCGGCCTGCGCTCCGCGCGCCGCTGCACCGGCGCCGCGGTCGGCCGGGTCCTTCCCGACGGCGGTGCGCAGCGGGAGCGGTACGTCGGGCACCTGAGGGCTGCCGTGCCGACCGACCTCGGCGGGCTGCGGGTCGTCGTGGACTGCGCGCAGGGGGCCGCCAGCGACCTCGCGCCCCGCGTGTACCGCGAGGCGGGCGCGGAGGTGGTCGCGGTGGCCGCCGACGCCGACGGCTACCGCATCAACGAGCGGTGCGGTGCGACGCACCTCGAGACCCTGCAGGCCGCCGTGCGGGAGGCGGGCGCGGACCTGGGGCTCGCGCACGACGGCGACGCCGACCGCTGCCTCGCCGTCGACGCCGCCGGCGAGGTGGTCGACGGCGACCAGCTGCTGGCGCTGCTCGCCGTCGCGCTCCACGAGCGCGGTGAGCTGGCCGACGACACCGTGGTCGCGACGGTCATGAGCAACCTCGGTTTCGTCCGCGCCATGGAGCAGGCCGGGATCGGCGTGGTGCAGACAGCGGTCGGCGACCGGTACGTGCTCGAGGCGCTGCGGAAGCGCGGCCTGTCCCTCGGCGGCGAGCAGAGCGGCCACACCGTGCAGCTGCGGCACGCGACGACCGGGGACGGACTGCTCACCGGGCTGGCAGTGCTCGGGAGGCTGGCCGAGACCGGCCGGTCGCTCGCCGACCTCGCCGCCGTGATGACCCGGTTGCCGCAGGTGCTCGTCAACGTCCGTGCCGGGCGCAGCCGGGCGCAGGCGGACGACGTGCGGGCGGCGGTGGCGCGGGAGGAGGAGGCGCTCGCCGGGACGGGCCGGGTGCTGCTGCGCCCGTCCGGCACCGAACCGCTCGTCCGCGTCATGGTCGAGGCGGAGACCCCGGAGCGGGCGCGGGACGTCGCCGAGCGCCTCGCCGCCGTCGTCGGCGCGGACTGACGGCTGTCCGACGTACGCCGCGGCGTCGTCGTGCCGCGCGGACGAGCGGGGGACGGCGCGGCGCAGGTGGCGGTGAGCCCTAG
The DNA here is from genome assembly GCA_030773235.1 of Actinomycetota bacterium. Taxonomy (GTDB): domain Bacteria; phylum Actinomycetota; class Actinomycetes; order Mycobacteriales; family SCTD01; genus JALYNK01. The sequence goes on from JALYNK010000038.1 coordinate 8,900, forward strand.
CCTGCGGCCGGTGCGGACGCTGACCCGGGACGTGGCACGGGAGCGTGCGGAGCTGCTCGACGTCGCGTCGTACGACGTCCGCCTGGCCCTGACCCGCGAGCAGCACTTCGCCTCGGTGACCGAGGTCGCCTTCAGCTGCCGGCGGCCCGGTGCGACGACGTTCCTGGAGCTCGACGGCGAGCTGCTGCGGCTCGAGCGCGGCGGCCGCGTCGTTCCGGCCGAGGT
>JALYNK010000039.1 GCA_030773235.1 Actinomycetota bacterium
CCGCCCGCCAGCCCATCCCGGCGCCGAGCACGTCGGCGACCCGGTCGGCCAGGCCGGCGGGCGCGTCGTCGTCGGCGGCCCGGCCGGCGCCGCGCAGGAGCAGCACCGCCTCCTTGATCTCCGTGCGCTCGAAGAACCGCTCGCCGCCGCGCACGACGTACGGCACGCCGGCGTCGGCGAGCGCCGCCTCGTAGGCCGCCGACTGCGCGTTGACCCGGTAGAGCACCGCGATCTCGCTGGCCGGCGTGCCCGACGCGATGAGGCTCCGGCAGCGGGCGGCCACCTGCTCGGCCTCGGTCGGCTCGTCGGGGTGCTCCGACAGCTCCGGCTCGGGACCGGGCGGCTGCTGGGCGACCAGCTGCAGCCTCGCGTGCTGGGACTGAGCACGGGCGAGGACCTGGTTGGCCAGCCCGACGACCTGCGGCGTGCTCCGGTAGTCGCGCACCAGGCGCACCTCCACCGCTGCGGGGTGGCGGGCGCGGAAGCGCAGCAGGTGGTCCGGTGTCGCGCCGGTGAACGAGTAGATTGTCTGGTGCGCGTCGCCGACGACGCACAGGTCGTCGCGCCCGCCGAGCCACGCGTCGAGCAGCCGCTGCTGCAGCGGCGTCACGTCCTGGTACTCGTCGACGGTGAACGAGCGGTAGCGCCCCCGGAACTCCTCCGCGACCTCCGCGTGCTCCTCCAGCACCCCGGCGGTGAGGAGCAGGAGGTCGTCGAAGTCGGCGAGCCCCTGGGCCTCCTTCAGCTCGGCGTAGTGCTCGTGCACCTGCGCCACGACGGCGGGGTCGTACGGCGTGCTGCGCCCGGCCGCGCGCGCCGCCGCCGGGTAGCCGTCGGGTCCGAGCAGCGACGAGGCGGCCCACTCCAGCTCGCTGAGCAGGTCGCGTACCTCGGCCGTGCCCGGCCGCAACCCGGCCCGCGCGGCGGCGTTGGCCACCAGCCGGTACTTGTTCGACAGCACCTGCGGCGGCGGGCCGCCGACGACCCGCGGCCAGAAGTACGTCAGCTGCTTGAGCGCCGCGGCGTGGAAGGTGCGGGCCTGCACACCCGGCACGCCGAGCGCGCGCAGCCGGGTGCGCATCTCCCCCGCCGCCCGGGCGGTGAAGGTCACCGCGAGCAGGGCGGACGCGGGCACCACGCCGGTGGCGACGGCGTACGCCGCCCGGTGGGTGATCGTGCGCGTCTTGCCGGTGCCGGCGCCCGCCAGCACGCAGACCGGCCCGTGGACCGCCCTGGCCGCCTCGCGCTGCTCGGGGTCGAGGGGCTCGAGGATCTGGTCCGGCGTCACGCGAGCAGTCTCCCAGCCCGGCGGCCCGCAGCGCGGCTGCGACGCCGCCGGGAAGCCGAGGCCCCGGCGGATGGTTGCGCGGAGCAGGAACGAGCCCGGGAGGAACGCGTGGCGGCAGGTCTGACGATCTACAGCACACCGTGGTGCGGCTACTGCCACCGGCTCATGCGGCAGCTCGACCGCGAGGGCGTCGGCTACCACGTCGTGGACATCGAGCAGGAGCCTCAGGCGGCGGAGTACGTCATGAGCGTCAACGGAGGCAACCAGACGGTGCCGACCGTCGTCTTTCCGAATGGTTCCGCCCTCACGAACCCGAGCGTCGCCGACGTCAAGGCGCGCCTCACCGCGTAGCGCCCGGGTGTCGGACGGCGGTTGAGAGGAGAATGACCCACCGTCACGCCTCACACGCGCGACGCGTCCGACCCACCCCACGTAGCGGAAGCAGTGCCCCCGTGTCCAGCGACCTGTCCCACCCCGCGATCGACGCGGTGCTGTCGACCGCCGCGACGCTGCTCAACATGGAGCTGGTGTTCATCGGCGGCCTGACCGAGGACACGTTCACCTTCGAGCGCGTGCACGCGACGGCGGACTGGCCGGGGATCGAGCCCGGTGCCAGCACCTCCCGCACGGACAGCATGTGCCACCGCATGCTCGCCGGGGCGCCGGAGCGCACGTCGGACGCGGCGGCCGATCAGGCGTACGCCGACGCCGCCGTCCGCGAGGAGCTCGGCATCAGGTCGTACATCGGTGTGCCGGTGCGCGGGCCCGACGGGCAGGTCGTGGCGACGTTGTGCGGCATCGACCGCGACAGCGTCGAGGTGGGCGACGGGGCGGTCGCGGTGCTCACGCAGCTGGCCGACGTCGTGTCCGCCCACCTGGGGCCGCTGCTCCAGGAGGGCGTCGTCATCCGGCGCAGCCCGGCCGGCGGCTGGGAGGTCGAGGGCGAGCGGACCGGCGACCTGACCAGCGCGATGGTCCTCGCCGACCTGCTCGCCGCCGAGGTGGCGCCGAAGACCCGGCCCCGCCGGGCAGACGCGCCGCTGGACGAGGTGGCGCAGCTGCGCCTGTCGGTGACCCAGCTCGAGCACGCGCTGGCCGCGCGGGTCGTCGTGGAGCAGGCCATCGGTGTGCTGACCGAGCGCCAGCGGCACACGCCGCGGGAGGCGTTCGAGCGCCTCCGCAAGGTGGCGCGCTCCCGCGGCCGGAAGGTGCACGAGCTCGCCCGCGAGGTCGTGCTGTCGGCGAACGACCCGGCCGTCCCGCTCCCGCCGGAGCTCGCCGGTCGCCGCTGACGCCGCCGGGCGGCTCGTCCCCCAGACGCCCGAGGCGCTGACGGCGACGCTCGTCGTCCGGACCGCCGCCCTGCCCGACCCGGCCCGGGTGCTGCTCGACGGGCCCGGAGCCGCTGAGCTCGCGGACGCGCTCGTCGAGGGCCTGACGGCCGCCGGGCGCGCTCCGCTCCGCGTCCGGAGCACGGACTTCTGGCGCCCGCCGGGGCAGCGCTACGAGTACGGCCGCGAGGACGTGCAGGCGTTCCGCGAGCTCTGGCTCGACGAGGGCGCGCTGCGCCGCGAGGTGCTCGAGGCCGACGGCACGTGGCTGCCCGCGCTGTGGGACGCCGCGCGCGAGCGGTCCGCCCGCGCCGCCCGCCGGCCGCTGCCCCCGCGAGCGGTCCTGCTCGTGGACGGCGTGCTCCTGCTCGGCCGCGGGCTGCCCGCCGACCTGACCGTGCACGTCGCGCTGTCGCCGGCCGCGCTGCGTCGCCGGGGTGTGCCGGAGTGGCAGCTGCGGCGTTCGCCGAGTACGACGCGCAGGTGCGGCCGGGCGAGGTGTGCGACGTGCTCGTGCGCGCCGAGAGCCCCTCCCGCCCGGCGGTGCTCTGGCGCGCCGGGCGGGAGCGCCGCTCCTAGGGCTTCTTGACGCTGCTCACCGTGAAGGCGACCGGGTCGCCGCCGGGGCGGCGCTGGTCGAACTGGCTGTTGACGACGAGCAGCCGTCCCGCGGCGATCGCCGCGGTGGTCGGGAACGCGAAGCTCGGGTCCGTGATCTCGCCCACCACCCGTCCGCTGGTGAGGTCGCCGGACAGCCGCACCTCGGCGATCCGCTCGAGGGCGTTGCGCACGACGTAGAGCGTGCGGCCCCGCAGCTCGAGGCCGTCGCCGGCGGTGACCCTCGCGCCGCCCAGGTCGATGCGCTGCACGGTCCCGGCGCGCAGGTCGACGCGGAAGAGGAGGCCGGTGTTGGACTGCACGACCACCGCGTACCGGCCGTCCGGAGTGACGACGATCCCGTTCGCGTTGAACCCCGGCTGGTAGGTGACCGAGGCGCTCAGGTCCACGAAGGTCGGCAGCGGCTGGGTGCCGGTCACGCCCTGCTCGATGTGCTCCGCCGGGATGCGGTACAGCCGGGGCGCGAAGCTGTCGGTGACGTACGCGTTGCCCTCGCGGTCGAAGGCGACGTCGTTGACGAACGTGGTCGCCAGGCCGTTGTCGTAGCGCGCGACGAGGCTGCCGTCGCTGGTGTCGTACACGAAGACCTGGCCGGTGGCGCCGCCGGCGACGACGAGCCGGTCGCCCTGCCGGTTGACCTCCACGCCGATGGCGGTGGTCCGGCCGTCCTGGCCGCCGGGCAGGAAGACCTCGGGGGTGGCGTCCTTCACGTCGCCGCGGAAGACCGTGCCGTCGGTGGTCGAGGTGACGTAGAAGGTGCGGCCGCGGGCCGTGATCCCTTCCGGGAACACGTCCTCGCCGGGCAGCAGGTACGCGTCGGGGCGGGGCGCCGCGGTCGCCAGAGGCGGCACGAGCAGCGGCGCCGCGAGGACGAGCGGCAGCAGGGCGAGGGTGCGGGCACGGACCACGGGAGCTCCTGAGGGGTCGTTGCGTGCGCACGCGTTCTTGCCCGCTGGCGGGCCTGCCGCACCTCCTGCGGTCAGCCCTCTTCGGCCCAGGCGGCGATCAGGCGGGAGGCGATGGACACCTCCGGCGGCAGGAGCAGCCCGCTGCCCCCGCCGGCCCAGCCGCCGGCCGCCTGCACCTCGGCGCGCGTGAACCAGCGGACGTCCTCGAGCTCGGCGTCGGCGCTGCGCGGCACGGCGCCCGGATCGGGGCAGCGCGCCGTGTAACCGAGCATGAGGCTGGAGGGGAACGGCCAGGGCTGGCTCGCGGCGTACGCCACGTCGACGACCTCAAGCCCGCTCTCCTCGCGGACCTCGCGGACGACCGCCTGCTCGACGCTCTCCCCCGGCTCGACGAAGCCGGCGAGGATGCTGTAGCGACCGGGCGGCCAGACCGGCTGCCGACCGAGCACGCAACGGTCCGCGCCGTCGTGCACGAGGACGATCGCGGCCGGATCGGTGCGCGGGAAGTGCGTGCTGCCGTCGGCGGTGCACTCGCGCACCGACCCGCCGCGCACGCTGACCGTCCGGGCCCCGCAGCGGGGGCAGTGCGGGTGGGCGGCGTGCCAGGTGGTCAGCGCGACCGCGTGGACGAGCAGTCCGGCGTCGCGGTCGTCGAGCAGCGCGCCGACGTCGCGGAGCGTGGCGGCGTGCGCGCCGGGCTGCTCGGGCAGCGGCCCGGCGACGGCGAAGTACGGGCCGCCGTCGTCGCAGCCCAGGTAGAGCCGGTCGCCGAGCGGCGCCTGGTCGGGCGCGACGAGCACCAGCGCGTCGTCGGCCACGAGGGCGCGGCCGTCCTCGACCACGAGGACGCGGGCGCGCTCCCAGGCCGCCGCGAGCCCGGTCTCGTCCTCGCGCAGCGCGGCGTCGCGGTCGACCGTGCCGCGGGACAGCGCGGGGAAGATCAAGCGCGCACGACCTCCAGCACCCGCTGCACCGGTCCCTCGACCTGCGTGGCGTCGCCGACCAGCACGCCGGTGAGCCGGGACGGCGACAGGTACCGGCCGGCGGCGTCGAGCACCTCCTCGACGGTCACGGCGGTGAGCGCCTGCGGAGCGTCGCGCAGCCACTCCACGCCGAGCCCGCCGGCGACCAGCGTCGACAGCGTGCTGGCGAGGCCGGCCTGGCTCGCGGTCGACAGCGCCAGCGAGCCGATGGCGTAGCGCCGGGCCTGGTCGAGCTCGGCCTGCTGCACCGGCACCGTGGCGATGCGGCCGAGCTCGTACCAGGTCTCCAGCAGCGCCGGTGCGGTGACCGCGGTGGCGACGTCGGCGGCCAGCACCACGCGCGAACCGGCGGCGGGGTGGTCGACGCCGGAGTGCGGGCTGTAGGTGTAGCCCTTGTCCTCGCGGATGTTGCCGACCCACCGGGAGGAGAAGTAGCCGCCGAAGACGAGGTTGGCGAGGGTGAACGCCGGCGAGTCGGGGTCCGTGCGCCGGGGCGCCGGGCCGCCGAAGCGCACCGTGGTCTGGACCGAGCCGGGTCGGTCGACGAGCAGGGACGGCCCGGCGGGCGGCGCGGGCAGCGGGGGCGCGACCTGCGCCTGCTGCACGGCGCTCCACGGCGACAGCGCGGACTCCACCGCGTCGAGCGCCTCCTGCGGCACGAGGTCGCCGACGAGGACGAGGACGCTGCCCGCCGGTGCGACGCGCTCGGCGTGCAGGGAGCGCAGCGCGTCGGGGCCCACCTGCTGCACGGTCTCCGCGGACGGCAGCTCGTGGCCGTACGGGTGGTCGCCGTACATCCGCTGCAGCAGCGCCTCCCGGGCGAGCACGCCCGCCTGGCTGCGGTAGATCGCGAGCTCCTGCACCAACCGGTCGCGCTCGCCCTCCACCTCGTGCTCGGGGTACGCGGCGCCGGTCAGCAGCTCGCCGACGAGGTCGAGCGTGCCGGGCAGCCCGGACGCGAGCACGGAGCCGGCGAGGGCGAGGCGGTCGCTGTCGGTGCTCGCGGACAGCGTCGCGCCGTGGGCCTGCAGGTCGGCGGCGAGCTGCCCGGCGGTGCGCCGGTCGGTGCCGGACAGCAGCGTGTCGCCGAGCAGCGAGGCGGTGGCGACGTGCGCCTCGCCGCTGCCGGCGAACGGGATGCGCAGGCGCACCTCGACGAGCGGCACGCCCGGCCGGGACACGGCCAGCACCCGCAGCCCGTTGGCGAGCGCTCGCTCGGCGACCTCGGGCAGCTCCGGGACACGGGCGGGGCCGAGCGGGGGGACGGGGAGGGCGGCGGGAGGAGCGCCGGTCACGGAGCCGGTCACTGCGCCGGTTGCAGCGCCGGTCGCAGCGCCGGTCACGGGGCGCGCTCCGGCTGCACCTCGAGCACGGCGCGGTCGGCACCGAGGGCGCCGGCCGCCGCCTGCACCGCCTCGGCGGTGACCGTGCCGAGCAGCGCGGGGACCTCGTTGACGAGCTCGGCGCGCCCGCGCTGCTGCTCGAACACGCTCATCGCCTGGGCGCGCCCGAGCACCGGATCGACCTCGCGCAGGTAGCGGGCGGTCATCCGCGCGACCGTGCGCTCGAGCTCGCCGTCGGCGAGGCCGTCCGCGGCGAGGCGGGCGAGCTCCTGGTCCACGGTGCGCAGCACGGTGTCCGCCGTGACCTCGGCCGGGTGGTGCACCTCCAGCAGGAACGGGGTGGGGTCGCGGGCGTCGAGCGGGTCGCCCATCACCCCCAGGTAGCCCCCGACGCTGGTCGCGATGCGGTCGCGGAGCAGCAGCCGGTCCTGCAGCCGCGACGCGTCGCCGTCGGTGAGCACCTCGGCGAGCACGACGTACGGCAGGTAGCGGTCGAGGTCGGCCGGGTCGGGCACCCGCCAGCCCACCGCCACGGCGGGCGCGGGCGCCAGCCGGTCGGCGTGCACCGACCGCTGCTCGCCGGCCGGCGGCGGCTCGGAGAACGACGGGAGCGCGGGCACGTCGCGGGCGGGGATGTCGCCGAAGTGCCGCTCGGCGAGCGCGAGCACCTCGGCCGGGTCGACGTCACCGGCGACGGTCAGGACCGCGTTGCCCGGGGCGTAGTAGCGGTCGAAGAACGACTGCGCGTCCTCGAGCGTGGCGCTCTCCAGGTCGATGAAATCGCCGTAGCCGTTGTGGGCGTTGGGGAACGTCCGGTAGAGCACCGGCGGGAGCAGGATCCACGGGAACCCGCCGTACGGGCGGTTGAGCACGTTGACGCGGATCTCGTTCTGCACGACCGCGACCTGGTTGTCCAGGTTCTCCTGCGTCAGCGCGACGCTGCGCATCCGGTCGGCCTCGAGGAACATCGCGAGCTCGGTCGCGCTGCTCGGGAGCACCTCGTAGTAGTTCGTGTAGTCGAGGTGCGTCGAGCCGTTCAACGTGCCGCCGCTGCCCTGCACGTACGTGAAGTGCTCGGTCTTGCCGAGGCTCGCCGACCCCTGGAACATCAGGTGCTCGAACAGGTGCGCGAACCCCGTGCGCCCCTCGGGTTCGCTGCGGATGCCCACGTCGTAGTAGACGGCCACCGCCACCACGGGGCTGCTGTGGTCGGGCGCGACGACGACCCGCAGGCCGTTGCCGAGCGTCGCGCGCTCGACGTCGTACGACAGCGGTGGAGCGGCCAGCAGCGCAGAGGCGCGAGGGTCAGGCACGGGGCGACGCTAGTACGGGGGTACGACGCTCCGGCGCAGGCGAGATGCCGACCGTCCGCGCTCCGACGCACCCCGCGACCAGGAGGACCTGTTGTCCGAGTTCGAGATCACCGCGCTCATCCTCAGCGAGCACGACGTGATCCGTCGCGAGTTCGTGGCCCTGGACGAGCTCGCCGACGCGGGCTCGCCGGAGGACCTGCGCCGGGCGTGGGCGGACCTCGCCGCCCGGCTGGAGGTGCACGCCGTCGGCGAGGAGGAGCTGCTCTACCCGCGGCTGGCGCGCGCGGCCGAGGACGGCGTCCAGGAGAGCGTCGACGCGGTCCGCGACCACAACGGGATCCGCAGCAGCGCACGCGCGGTCGAGGAGCACGAGCTCGGCAGCGAGGCGTGGTGGGCGGCGGTGCGGGCGTGCCGGGAGGTCAACGGCGACCACATGGCCGAGGAGGAGCGGGAGTTCCTGCCCGACTTCCGTGAGGCGGTCGACGCCGAGCGCCGCGAGGAGCTGGGCATGCGCTGGCTGGAGTTCCACGACCGGCACGAGGGGGCGCAGGGCCTGAGCGGCGAGGATGCGGACCCGGAGGAGGTCGCCGGGATCGCGTCCGGCGGGCCGACGGACACCGCTGGAGGAGCGCGCGCATGACGACCACGACCATCGGCCCGGAGTCCGGGACGCTCACCCTGTCCACCGGCGTCGAGGGGCGGGCGGCGCGCATGGGGCACGCGCTCACCCTGCTCGTGCGCGACTGGGAGGCGCAGGTCGACCTGGAGGGGACCCGACCGACGCAGGTGCGCCTGCGCGCCGCGCTCCCCTCGCTCGAGGTGGCGCGCGGCGAGGGCGGGGTCAAGCCGCTGTCCGACCGGGACAAGGCCACGATCGTCAGCAACGCGCTCGGTGCGCTCAAGGCCGACGCGCACCCGTACGTCTTGTTCGTCTCGCGGTCCGTGACGCCCGCGGAGGGCGGCTACGACCTCGAGGGCGACGTGACGATCGCGGCGGTGACGCGGCCGCACACGCTGCACGTGGAGGTGGTCGAGGCGGGTCCGCGGGTGCAGCTCGTCGCGGAGACGTCGGTCGTGCAGACCGAGCACGGCGTCAAGCCGTACTCGGCGATGGCCGGGACGCTGAAGCTGCGCGACCGGGTCGACCTGCGCCTCGACGCGTCGACGCCGCTGCCCCTCTGAGCCGGCGGCCCCGGTCGCGGGGCC